>CAKULR010000006.1 GCA_934667295.1 uncultured Kiritimatiellota bacterium | reverse complement strand
CCCCCCCCCCCCCCCCCCGAGGACGCCCCCCGAAAAAAACGCATTTTGGAATTGCCAAATCGGCGAATTTCCTCTATCCTATTCGTCGTGAAACCGCGAACGAGGTTCCGTGGCTTCCGCATCCTGTCCAAAAGAGGTAGAAAAAGACATGAACAAGGCTTTGCATGCACTCGTCTACGTGACCCTGGTGGTCGCGGCCGCCGCGCTGTTCTTCGAGTTCAAGCTCTATGACAAGAAGGACCTGCTCAAGGACCGCAACCGCCAGCTTGAGGACTACCTCGTCAAGATCTCCAACACGATCGAGAAGTCCGACGCCGCGAAGCCCACCGCCGCGCCGGAGGCCCGCAAGGACATCTCCGCCGTCGAGGCGAAGCTCGTGGACACGCCCGAGACCGAGAACCTGCTGGAGGACTACCCCGCGCAGCTCGAAGAGGCGAACCTCGAAACGATGAAGTGGGACGACAAGGAGCGCATCCAGCTTCGCCAGCTCTACAAGCTCGGGGCGGACGGGGAGAAGATCCCCGACGCGGCCAATCCGGGCGACTTCGTGAAGAAGGGCCCCGGCACGGCGCAGGAACTCCTCGACCAGCTCTTCGAGCGCGCCAAGGCGCAGCAGGCGAAGCTCAACTCCACGCGCGCCGAACTCGCGAGCGTGCGCGCGAAGCTTGAGACGCTGGTGACCGACTACAACAAGATCAAGCCCGAGGGCCGCCAGGACAAGGTGGCCGTGGAGGAGAAGGCGAAGCAGGTCACGGACCTCGAACAGGCGAAGGCCGCCGTCGAGGAGCAGCTGACGAAGACGAAGTCGCAGATCGACGACCTCAACGCCGAGATCAAGTCCCTGAAGGACGAGGTGTCCAGCGCGAAGGACGAGACGGAGGCCGTGAAGGAAGACCTCGCGAAGTCCCAGAAGCTCGTCGACCAGCTGAAGAAGCTCCTCCAGACGCAGGTCTCCTCGCAGCCGGCCGCGTCGCAGGGCACGGTGGCCGCCGCCGCGCTCACGGCGGGCAACAAGGGCAAGATCGTGGAGGTCAACCCCAAGCTGATGTTCGTGATCGTCGAGTTCGACGACGCCGCGATGAAGGAACTGCTGGGCCCCGAGCGCCAGGGGGCGCTGCCGCTCCTGGAGATGGGCATCCGCCGCACGGGCTTCCAGGGCCCCGCCGGCGAGTACGTGGGCCGTCTCCGTCTGCGCCAGAACGTGGCGGGCAAGAACTTCGTGATCGCCGACATCCTCGGCGACTGGCAGCAGAGCGAGGTCCAGAAGGGCGATGTCGTCTTTGCCGAGTAGGGATTCGCGCGTGTTCTCCCGGGCGTGCATGCTTGCGGGTGCGCTCGCCCTGGGGTTTTTGGCGGGCTGCATTGCCGACTCGGCGGAGGATTCCGATCTGCCGTGGTCGTCCAATCGGAACTGGGAAGGTCTGGGGCCCCTGCCCTCCGTCATCACCGACCGCTATGATTGAGAATTCGGAATTTGTGCAGAACGAAGGCGGCGTCCGACTGGACGCCGCTTTGTTCGCCCGTTTCCCCACCTCCTCGCGCGCGTTCTGCCGCGAGGCATGTGCCGGGGGGGCGGTGTGGGTGGACGGGCGCGTGGCCACCAAGGGGATGAAGCTGAGGGGCGGCGAGACGGTGCGGGTGGTGTCCTTGGCCGAAGAGCGGGACAACCGCGTGGCCCCCGATCCCGCCGTGCGTGTGCGCGAGATCTTCGCGGACGCGGCATTGTTCGCCTACGACAAGCCCGCCGGGATGCCCGTTCAGCCGCTTTCGCGCCGGGAACGCGGCACGCTCATGAACGGCGTCGTCGCGTGCCATCCCGAATGCGCCGAGATCGGGGACCAGCCGCTCATGGCGGGGGCCCTCCACCGCATTGACGCGGATACGTCGGGCCTCGTGCTCGTTGCGCGCACGGCCGATGCCTGGGAGAACCTGCGCGCGCAGTTCGCCGCGCAGACGGTGAAGAAGACCTATCTCGCGCTCGTCGAGGGGGCCGTCGCCGTTGGGGGCACCCTGGAGAACGACCTCGTCCACGACCCCACGCGGCCCTTCTGCCGCATGATCGACGTCTCCCGCGCCCGCGCGAAGGTGCGCGCGGCGCCGCTCCACGCCGTGACGAACTTCCGTCCCCTCGGTCTCGCGCAGTGCGGCAACGAGACGCGCACGCTGCTGGAGGTGACGATCTACACGGGCGTCACGCACCAGATCCGCGCCCAGCTCGCCCTTGCGGGGATGCACATCGTCAACGACCGCCTCTACGGCGGCTTCGCCGTCGAGGGGCAGACGGGGCACTGCCTCCACGCCCTCGCCGCGCACTTCCGCCACCCCGTCTCGGGCGACGAGGTGGAGATCCGCACGTCCGAACCGGAGTGGGCCGGACAATGACCTGGACCTGGCGCAGATTCCGGATCTCGGTCGCGGCCGCGCTCTTCCTCCTCGCGATGGGCTTCGGCGTGCGGTACGCCGAGGACTGCCAGGTCGGCTACACGCACGACGCCTCGACGTGGGTCTTCGCCGCCTCCGGCCTGATGGCCTACTACGCCGCCATTGTCTGGTTCGTGTTGTGGCGCCGTTCGCGCCGGCGCGCCAAAACACCCGCCTCGCCCACTTGAAATCCCCCCGTAAATAGGATATACTCTTAATTCCATTTTTTTGCAAAGGACACATGAGGTAAATGATGAGTTCAAATTCTACGTCGCGCACCGACATCTGGAAATGGCTGGCGCTGCTGATCATCGCGGTCTTTTCCATCTACGTCACCTATCCCCCTGTGGCCCAGAAGGACGAGAACGGCGTCGTGGTCAAGGAGGGCCGTCTGCGCTTCGGCCTTGACCTCAAGGGCGGCACCTCCTTCACGCTCGGGGTGGACCAGGACAAGCTCCGCGAGACGATCGTCGCGGCCAACCCCGCCATCACGAACGAGCCGGGCGCCGTCGAGAAGAAGATCGCCGAAACCCTCCAGAACTGCGACGCCCGCATCGTCCAGGTCGTGCGCCGCCGCGTGGACGGCATGGGCATGAACGAGCCGGTGATCCAGAGCATGAAGGGGCACCGCCTCCTCGTGCAGCTGCCCGGCATCGATGAGGCGACGCGCGCCGCCGCGAAGAAGTCGCTCCAGAGCGCGGCGTTCCTCGAATTCCGCCTCACGCACCCGAACAACGACCGCCTCGTGAACAAGCTCATGGCGGGCACGGCGTGCCCGGAGGGCTACGAGCGCGGCGGCGCGGGCTTCGTCCGTGCGGCGAACTACAACGAGGTCGCCTCCCGCCCCGGCTACGCGACGCGCCTGGCGGCGTTCCACACGCCAGACTCGCGCTACCAGTTCATGCTGGAGAAGGCGAAGGACGGCATGTCCTACACGGCCAACTTCGTGAGCCGCTTCCCGCCCGCCAAGGAGCCGATCACCGGCGAATACCTCACCTCGGCGAGCGTGGCGCATGACGCCGTCGGTGCCTGCTCCATCGACTTCACCTTCAACGCGAAGGGCGCGCAGCTCTTCTCGCAGGTCACGCGCAACTACGTCGCGCACGGTCCCAAGAACTCCAGCGACCGCGGGCGCCAGCTCGCGATCATCCTCGACGACACGCTCGTCTCCGCCCCGGTCATCCAGAGCGAGATCGGCGCGCGCGGCCAGATCACCGGCCAGTTCACGACCGCCGAGGCGCAGCAGCTCGCGAACGACCTGAACGCGGGCGCCCTCCCGGCGCCGCTCAAGCTCCTCGCCGAGTCGTCCGTCTCCCCGACGGTGGGCGAGGACGCGAAGCAGGCGGGCATCGTGGCGGCCGGGCTCGGCTTCGCGCTCGTCGCGCTCTTCATGTTCGTCTACTACTGGTACGCGGGCCTCGTCGCGAACATCGCGCTCTTCCTCGACATCGCGCTCCTGCCGGCCGCCCTCGTGCTCGTCGCGAACGTGCTCGGCGTCTTCGCGAAGGATGCCTCGATGGGCTCCACCGGGTCGCTCGCCCTGCCCGTCCTCACGATGCCCGGCATCGCCGGCCTCGTCCTGACGCTCGGCATGGCCGTGGACGCGAACGTGATCATCTTCGAGCGCATCCGCGAGGAGTTCGCCGCCAAGGCCTCCGTCGGCACGGCGCTCAGGAACGGCTACGGGCACGCCTTCACGGCGATTCTCGACTCGAACATCACGACGATCGTCACGGGCGTCATCCTCTTCAGCGTGGGCACGGGCCCGGTGCGCGGCTTCGCGATCACCCTCACGGCCGGCGTCGTCATCTCGATGTTCACGGCGGTCGTCGTGACGCGCCTCGTCTTCGACAACACGACGAACCCCGAGTCGATGAAGCCCTTCAGGATGCTGAGCTTCTTCAAGAGGACGCCGAAGATCGACTTCGTGCGCTTCGGCAAGCTCGCGACCTTCGTCTGCTTCGGCCTCTGCTTCCTCGTGATGGCGATCTTCTTCGTGCGCGCCTTCGTGAACACAGCCTCCGTCTTCGCGGTGGACCTGACGGGCGGCACCTCCATCGTCTACTCCGTCGACAAGCAGGCCAAGCCCTCCGTCGGCGATATCCGCAAGGTGCTCGATTCCTTCGACAACGCCGCCGTCATCCAGTACCAGGAGGGCGTTGGCGACCCCACGCTGCTCGTGAAGACGGGCGAGACGGCCGAGACGAAGAAGGGCCTGGCGCTGGAGAACCACGACGTGGGCGCCCACGTCACCAAGATGCTCCAGGATGCGTTCAAGGACGCGAAGATCAAGCAGGTCTCCGTGGACGAGGTCGGCTCGATGGTCGGCGCGGACCTCAAGAAGTCCGGCACGTGGGCCGTCGTCCTCTCGCTCTGCGCGATCCTCATCTACGTGGCGTTCCGCTTCGAGTTCGGCTTCGGCCTCGGCGCGCTCGTCGCCCTCGCGCACGACGTGTTCATCTCGCTCGGCCTCTTCTCGCTCTGCGGCCGCCAGGTCTCCCTGCTCGTCGTCACCGCGCTCCTCACGATCATCGGCTACTCCGTGAACGACACGATCGTCGTCTTCGACCGCATCCGCGAGGACCTGCGCAAGGACCAGAAGACGGACTTCAAGGCGCTCTGCAACCGCGCCCTCAACGAGTGCATCAGCCGCACGGTGATCACCTCCCTCACGACGTTCTTCGCCGTGATGGCGCTCTTCGCCTTCGGCGACGGCTCGATCTTCGACTTCGCGCTCACGATGATCATCGGCGTCGTGGCGGGCACCTTCTCCTCCATGTTCATCGCCACCCCGGTGATGATGTGGTTCTACAAGGGCCGCCGTCCGCAGTTCAACAAGGACACCGCCGTCGAGCAGAAGTAAACGGCCTTGACAGCGAAGGTTCCAAATGGCGTCGGCGTGGTGGAGACCCACACGCTGACGCTTTCGCTTCCAGAGGGCGGCTTCCGCCTTGAGGAAGGGGGCGTGCTGCCGCGCATCGACGTGGCGTGGGAGGGGTGCGGACTCGTCCGCCCCGAGAACGACAACGTCGTCTTCATCTGCCACGCCCTCACGGGCGACGCGCACGTGGCGGGCCGCTACGCGGGCGAGGACGAGAGTTCCGGCTGGTGGGAGAGCATCGTCGGCCCCGGCAAGGCGATCGACACCACCCGCTACCGCGTCATCTGCGCGAACGTGCTCGGCGGCTGCAAGGGCACGACGGGCCCCTCCAGCGTCAACCCCGCGACGGGGAAGCCCTGGGGGAGCGCCTTCCCCCGCTTCACGATCGGCGACACGGTGGAGGTCTACCGCGCGCTCCTGCGCGAACTCGGCGTGACGCACCTCGCGGGCCTCGTCGGCGGCAGCTTCGGCGGCATCCAGGTGGTCGAGTGGATCACCGCCCATCCGGATGAGGTCGACAAGGCCGTGATGATCGCCTCGGGCGTGGCGCTCAACTCCCAGGCCCTCGCGTTCGACATCGTGGGGCGTTCCGCCATCACGCTCGACCCGCACTGGCACAACGGCGACTACTACGACCGCCCCTTCGAGGAGCGGCCCAACGTCGGCCTCGCCCAGGCCCGCCAGGTCGCCCACATCACCTACCTGTCCCTCGACCTGCTCAACCGCCGTTTCGGACGCAAGCAGCAGGCGGACTGGCTGGCGCGCGACGCCGCCTGGCAGGAGGCGCACGCCGCGAAGTTCGGCACGACCTTCGCCATCGAGAGCTACCTCGCCTACCAGGCGAAGAAGTTCCTCTCCCGTTTCGACGCGAACTCCTATCTGCAGATCACGCACGCGATGGACCGCTACGACGCCGCCGTCAAGTACGGCTCGCTCGACGAGGTCTGCCGCCGCATCACTTCAAAGTTGCTCATCGTCTCCATTTCGGGCGACTGGCTCTTCAGCGAGGAGCAGAGCCGCGTCCTCGCCGCCGCGATGCTGCGCCAGGGCAAGCGCGTCGCGTATTCCCACCTCGACATCAAGGTCGGCCACGACGGCTTCCTCACGCACACGAAGGAACTGGGGCGGCTCATGGGGGCGTTCTTCTCGCCCGTCCCGCGCGAGGTCGGCCCCGAGAAGCGCCGCAAGCTCGCGCCCATCGTGGACATGGTGCCCGCCGGCGCGCGCGTCCTCGACATCGGCTGCGGTTCCGGCTCGCTCCTCACCCTGTTGCGCGACGTGAAGAACGTGCGCGGGACGGGCATCGAGATCGACTTCGAGAAGATCGTGAACGGCGTGCGCGCGGGCATCGACGTCCTCTACGAGGATGCGGACGAGGGGCTGGGCCTCCTGCCGGACGCCGCCTACGACCTCGCCGTCCTCTCGGAAACCCTCCAGACGGTGAAGAAGCCGCGCGAGATCCTCGTGAAGATCCTCGACAAGGCGAAGGAGGCGATTGTCACGATCCCGAACTTCGCCGCCCTCGGCATCCGCCTCCATCTGCTCCTCACGGGCCGCATGCCGGTGGGGAGCGAGCTGCCGTTCGAATGGTACGACACGCCGAACACGCACTTCTTCACGTTCGACGACTTCCGGGCGCTCTGCGCGCAGGAGGGGATCGAGATCAAGTCCGTACACGCCGAGGCGAAGGGTTTCTGGGGACGCCTCCTCCTCGCGCTCGGCTTCACGAACCTCGGCGCGGAGCGCGTGATCTGCCGCCTCGCCCGGCGTAGCTCCTAGCCGCCGCCCCGCGCGGCAGCGCGGCGGCCGGGGCGTCCGTGGGCCAGCGGATCGTGAACTCGGGTTCCTCCCGGCGGGCGACGCGGAGGCCCTTGGGCGTCAGACGGATGAGGTCGGAGCCGTCGGCGGCGCGCGTGGCGCAGCCGGCGCGCACGAGCGATTCGACGAGGATGCGGAGACGTGCGGGGGCGAAACCCGCCAGCAGGTTCCAGGTGGAGAGGTCCGCGAGACGGTGCTGCTCGACGAGGGGGGTGCGGAGTCCGAGCAGCACGTCGGCGACGCAGCTTGCGGGATGCTGCCCCTTCAGGCGTCCGATGCAGGAGAGGATTTTCTGGATGACCACCCACTGTGCGTCCGAGAGCGGTTCGGGCGGCTGGCGCGGACCGCAGTGGTCGCAGCCGCCGCAGACGTCCGCGCGGGCCTCCTCGCCGAAGTAGGAGAGGATGAAGCGGTGGCGGCAGCCGCGTGTGTCGCAGAAGGCGATCATGTCGCGGAGGCGCGTGCGGTCGCGCCGTTCCTTCTCGCGGCGTCCCGCGAAGACGGCGTACAGGGCGGTTTCAGGGACGGTGGCGTTGAGCTGCACGAGCGGCGGGTCGCGGAAGCGCGCGCCGCGCGTGAGCGTGACGGCGCCGTGCTGGGCGAGGATGTTGAGCACCGTGTCGAGCGCGATGCCCTTCGCGCCGAGGCGGTCCGCGAGGTCGTTGACGTTGAGGGGGATGGCGGAGCCGATGGCCTTCCAGCGCAGGTAGGCGAGGACGCTGCGGGCGAGCTCCCAGGGGGGATTGGCGCCGTCGATGAAGAACTCCTGGGTCTTGACGTCGGCATAGCTGAAGAGGAGTTCGCAGAAGGAGGGGAGGCCGTCGCGCCCGGCGCGTCCGACCTCCTGGTAGTAGGCTTCGATGGAGCCTGGGATGTCCCAGTGCGCGACGAAGCGGATGTCCGCGCGGTCGACGCCCATGCCGAAGGCGTTCGTGGCGACGACGACGGGGTAGGGGGCGGCGACGAAGGCGTTGTAGACGCGCGTGCGCTCGGCGTCGGACATCCCGCCGTGGTAGAGGAGGACCTGCGACGGCCCGAAGTCGCAGCCCGGCGCGGTGAGGCGCGCGAAGACGCTTTCCGCGTGCTTGCGCGTGGCGACGTAGACGATGCCGGTGCGGTGGGCGCGGATAAGCGCGGCGATGCGCCGGAACTTCGTCTCGTGGGTGCGGGTGGGGACGACGGCGAGGTTGAGGTTGTCGCGGCTGAAGCCCTGCACCTGCACGTAGGGCTTCGCGCGCGGGGCCTCGCCGAGGCGCAGCTGGCGGATGATGTCCGCGCGCACGTCGGGCGTCGCCGTGGCGGTGACGGCGAGGATGGGAAGGTCGGGGAAGCCGGCGAGCGCGTCGCGGATGTTGAGGTAGTCGGGGCGGAAGTCGTGCCCCCACTGGCTGATGCAGTGGGCTTCGTCGATGGTGAGGAGGGAGAGTTCGGTGCGGGCGACGGCCTCCAGGAAACGCGCGCTGCGGAAGCGCTCGGGGGCGATGTAGACGAGCTTGTACTCGCCGAGCATCATCGCGTCGAGTCGGGCGGACATCTCGGCGGGGGAGAGGGATGAGTTGAGGCACGTCGCGGGGATGTGGCGCCGTTCAAGCGCGGCCACCTGGTCCGTCATCAGCGCGATGAGCGGCGAGACGACGAGCGTCGTGCCGGGGAGCATGAGCGCCGCGAGCTGGTAGCAGAGGGACTTCCCGGAGCCGGTGGGCATCACGACGACGGCGTCGCGTCCGGCGAGGATCTCGGCGATGGGCGGGTACTGCCCGTCCCGGAAGCCGTCGTAGCCGAAATGGCGCCTGAGCGCCGCGTGGATGTCCTGTTCCGATGCCATGGAGGGCGTTAGTCTAGGCGATTGCCCCGCCGTTGTCAAGGCCAGGACGCTTCGCTTGATTTGTTCGGAACAAAAGGCCCGGCGCGCAGGACGGCTCGGCGCGCGAAGTACCCGCGCCGCCCTCGGCGCGTGGCGCGGTGGGGCGGCGGTCGCAACAAGTTGCGACCCTCCCCTTCCCCGTCCACTCCGATTTGATTCACCGGGGGAAAACTGATAGACTATCCTTCACGTTCTAAGAGGAAGTCAGCATGGTGCGCATTGTCGAATGGGCGGCCGAGAAGCCGCAGAGCAAATATGTCACGAAGTTCCTCGCGCGCAGCGCGTTCCCCGAGGAGGCCGAGAAGGCCGCGGCGGAGGTGCTGGCGGCGATCCGCGCGGAGGGCGACAGGGCCGTCGCGCGGTACGTCGCGAAGTTCGAGGGGGCGAAGCTCACGCCGAAGCGCTTCCGCGTGACGGAGGACGAGCTTGCGGCGGCGGAGGCGCAGGTGCCGCCCGCGCTCAAACGCGCCGTGAAGGACGCCTACTCGCGCGTGATGCGCTTCTCGAAGGCGTCGCTGAAGGCACCCTGGACGATGAAGACGCCGAAGGGCGGCACGGCGGGCGAGTTCTATTCGCCGATGGACCGCGTGGGCGTGTACGTGCCGGGCGGCACGGCACCGCTCGCCTCCACGAGCGTCATGACCGTCACCCTCGCGAAGGCGGCCGGCGTGAAGGAGATCGTGGCCTGCACGCCCGCCGGGCCCACGGGTACGCCGAACCCCGTCCTCCTCTACGCCCTGCGGCTCGCGGGCGCGACGGAGGTCTACCGCGTGGGCGGCATCCAGGCGGTCGGCCTCATGGCGTTCGGCACGAAGACGGTGAGGAGGGTGCAGAAGATCGTCGGGCCGGGCAATGCGTTCGTGACGGCCGCAAAGCGCCAGGTGTACGGCTACGTGGGCATCGACCAGGTGGCGGGGCCGAGCGAGATCGCCGTGCTGGCGGACGGCACGGTTCCCGCGAAGTGGGTGGCCGCCGACCTCCTCAGCCAGGCCGAGCACGGTTCGGGCTGGGAGAAGTCGCTTCTCGTGACGCAGGATGCGGCGTTCGCCGAGGAGGTGAAACGGGAGATGTTCGCGCAGACGGAAACGCTCTCGCGCAAGGCCCTCATCCAGCGTGTCTTCGACCGCGACGGCGTCCTCTTCTGCGTGACGCCGACCGTGGAGGAAGGCCTGGAGCTCGTGAACCGCTTCGCGCCCGAACACTTCGAGATCATGTGCAGGAACGCAACGAAGCTCATGAAGGGCGTGCGCGCGGCGGGCGCGGTGTTCGCGGGCGCATGGACGCCCGAGTCGGCCGGCGACTTCGTGGCGGGTCCGTCGCACGTCCTCCCCACGGGCGGCGCGGCGAACATGTTCAACGGGCTCACGCCGGACGACTTCCGCCGCCGCCATTCGTTCGTCGCCTTCACGCAGGGCGACCTCGCCGAGACGAAGGCGACGATCGAGGCGTTCGCGCAGGTGGAGGGCTTGGACGCGCACGGGCGCGCCGCTTCCATCCGTTTCGAATAAATGGTATACTCGGTTTTCCGTTTGAATTTCAGTGGAGGTTTTTGTTGAACGCAGATGCTTCGCATACGCAGAATGGGGCGAACAGGCATGTGGCTACGACGGCGGCTGACGCCGCCTATGCCACAATGCCTGTTCGCCCGGATTTGGCGATTGTTCGTCTCATCATGCAAGTCAGGCAACAACCGATTGTGGCGTAGGCCCCGCAGGGGCCGTTGTAGCCACATCGGTTGTTGTCCACTTCTGCGTATCGCAAGGCGATCTGCGTTCCATTGAGAACCTGGAAGCGTCCATTTCAAGGAGAAGAACACGATGAATCTCGAAGAACAGGTCAAGGCCAAGCTCGAAGAACTCCGCCCCATGCTCCAGCAGGACGGCGGCGATCTCGAATTCGTGAAGATGGAGGGTAAGGTCGTCACCCTCAAGCTCGTCGGGCACTGCGGGAGCTGTCCCTACGCGCTCATGACGCTCAAGCAGGGCATCGAGTCCCGGCTGCAGGAGCTGGACCCCGAACTGACCGTCGAGCGCGCCGAGTAGGGAAGCTTCCCATGAAGACCATCAACGTTTCCCTCGTCGGCGTCGGTGGGCAGGGCATCCTGCTCACGGCGAACATGCTCGCGCGCACGGCGACGATCGCCGGCATGGACGTGAAGAAGAGCGAGATCCACGGCATGGCCCAGCGCGGCGGCAGCGTGATTTCGAGCGTGCGGTTCGGCTCGGAGGTCCATTCGCCGATCATCCCGGAGGGGCAGAGCGACATCCTCGTCGCGTTCGACCGCCTGGAGGCCCTGCGCTGGAAGCACTTCCTCGCGAAGGACGGCAAGGTGTTGATGAACAACGTCGACCTCGTGCCCGTCACGGTGTCGAGCGGACTCCAGCAGCCCGTCACGGACTTCGAGACGCGCCTCGCGAAGGCGTTCCCCGACGCGCTCGTCGTCGACGCCGCGAAGATCGCCGAGGAGGTCGGCAACGCCCGCACGATGAACATGGTCATCGCCGGCGCCCTCTCCGCGCTCACGCCGTTCCGGGAGTCGCAGTGGGTGAAGGCGATGGAGGAGAGCTTCACGGGCCCCAAGGCCAAACTCCTCGACCTCAACCGCAAGGCGTTCGACCTCGGCCGCGCCGCCGTGGCGCAGTGATGCGGACGAAGGAGCAGACGATGCAGTTCTGGAACCGTGAAGCCGAGACGATGTCGCGCGACCAGCTCGCGGACGTGCAGCTCAAGGGGCTGCAGAAGTCGCTGAAGCGCGTGTGGTCGAACGAGTGGAGCCGACGGCTTCTGCTGGGCCGGGGCTTCGGGTGCCCCGAGGACGTGAAGTCGCTCGACGACCTGAAGCGCATCCCGTTCCTGACGAAGGACGACTTCCGCGACGCCTATCCGCTGCAGATGTGTACGGTGCCGCGCCGGGACCTGCTGGAGTTCCACATGTCGTCCGGCTCCACCGGCACGCCCGTCGTGATGGCCTACACGAAGAACGACCTCAACCAGTGGGCGGACTGCATGGCGCGCTGCTACACGATGGCGGGCCTGGAGGCGGGCGACGCCTTCCAGATCATGCCGACGTTCGGCCTCTTCAACGGCGGCTTCGGCTGCTACCACGGCTGCCGCAAGGCCGGGCTCTTCTGCGTACCCGCCTCCAGCGGCAACACGGAACGGCAGATCAGGCTCATGCGCGACTTCCGCGTGAAGGGCTTCTGCTCCGTCGTCTCCTACGTGCCGCGCATCATCGAGAAGCTGGACGCGGAGCCGACGGGCGACCACGACATCCCCTCCCTGCGCGTGGGCATCTTCGGTTCGGAGACCTTCTCGGACGAGATGCGCCGCAAGATCGAGAAGCGCCTCCACATCGAATGCTTCGACATCTACGGCATGACCGAGACGGGCGGCATCGGCACGACGGGCCAGGACTGCCGCTGCCACTGCGGCCTCCACGTGTTCGAGGACCAGTACATCACGGAGGTCATCGACCCCGTGACGGGCGCCGTCCTGCCCGACGGCCAGTACGGCGAGCTCGTCTTCACGTCCCTCACGCGCGAGGCGATGCCGATCATCCGCTACCGCACGCACGACATCTGCCGCATCCTCACGCGCGAAAAGTGCGCGTGCGGGCGCACCTCGCTGCGCATCGACCGCATCACGGGCCGCACGGACGACATGCTGATCGTCAAGGGCGTCAACTTCTACCCCCGCCAGGTCGAACAGGCCCTCATGGAGATCCCCGGCGTCAAGGACGAGTTCCAGATCATCCTCGAAGAACGCCACGGCATGACGGACGTCACGATCAACGTCGAGGCCGAGCCCGGCGTCACCGGCCACACGGTCGCGAAGCACCTGAAGGAACGCCTCGGCTTCCTGCCGAAGGGCGAGGTCTTCCCCGTCGGGTCGCTCCCCCGCACCGAGGGCAAGGCCAAGCGCGTCATCCGGCGGACATTGGGCGATTAAGTGGTTAAGTAGTTAAGTAGTTAAGTCGTCATGTACTTGCGTGAGCCAACTTAACTACTTAACTACTTAACCACTTAAAGCGAAGCGACTTAATTAAAGTTACTGGAGGGTCTATGAAGTTCACACGAAGAGGTTTCCTCGGCGGTCTCGTCGCCGTCTCGGCGCTGCCGTCGCTCGGCAAGGACGATCCAACCGTCTTCCCCGCGCGCGGCAGGTTCGAGCGCCTTGTCCTCGCCTACCAGCACGTCCACATCGGCCTGGAGAAGCCGTTTTCCGTGCTGCACATCTCCGACACGCACTTCACGGCCGCGTATCCGGACGAGGACGCGAAGAAGCAGAAACTGCGCGAGGTCCGCACGAAGACGTTCGGCGGACGCCAGGAGGAGGCGCTGTGCGATTCGCTCGCCTGGGCGAAGGAGAACGTCGACTACGTCGTCCACACCGGCGACCTCATCGACTGGCAGAGCCGCGCGAACTTCGACCTCGTGAAGAAGCACTTCGGGGCGGGCATGTGCGGTTCGCTCGGCAACCACGAGTTCTCGCCGGACATGTGGCTCGGGAAGGAGGAGAAGAGCGAGGCGCACAAGGCGAAGACGCGCGCGGGCGTTGCGGCCGCCTATCCCTTCGACATCGAGCTCCAGTCCACCGTCGTGCACGGCGTCAACTTCGTCACGCTCGACGACGTGTACGGCTACGTGACCGCGCACCAGGTCGAACGCTTCGCCGCCGAGGTGAAGAAGGGGCTGCCGATCGTCCTCTGCATGCACGTGCCGTTCTTCTCGGAGCACATCTGGCGGGCGCACGAGAAGTTTTGGCGCGCCGGACGCAAGTTCGCGTCCGCCGTCCTGCCGGACGCGCGCGGCGACTACCTCAAGCAGAAGACCGACGTCGTGACGCGCGACTTCATCGCGTACCTCAGGCGCGAGCCGCTTCTGAAGGCCGTTCTCGCCGGACATCTGCACATCACGGTGCAGGACCGCTTCTCGCCCACCGCGATGCAGTACGTCGTGGGCGGCAACTTCATGTTCCACGGCCAGGAGGTCCTGTTCACGTGACCCTGCGCAAGGTCTTCGTCGTCGCGATGGACAACGAGGCGGCCGCCGTCACGGCGCACTTCGCCGATGTTGCGGAGGAGACGGTGTTTGGGCGGCGCATCGTGACGGGTACGCTCGCGGGCGAACCGACCGCCGTCGTCGTCTCCGGCGTCGGCAAGGTGAACGCCGCCGCCGCCACGCAGCTTGCGCTCGCGCGCTTCACCCCCGAGGTCCTGCTGAACGTCGGTGTCGCGGGGGGCCTCCACGCGCCGATGCAGGTTGCGGAGGTCTACCGCGTACGCGCGGCCGTGCAGTACGACTTCGACCTCGCCGCGATCAACGGCACATCCGTCGGCACGCTCAACGAGTACACGATGCGCGAGCTGCCGCTGGACCGCACGGGCAACGCCCTCCCCGAGGCCCTGCTCGCGACGGGCGACCGCTTCAACGATTCGCCAGTGGACTACCGTTTCCTCGTCGAGGACGTCAAGGCCGACCTCCGCGACATGGAGGGTGCCGCGATCGCGCACGTCGCCCGTCGCGCCGCCGTGCCCCTGCGCGCCCTCAAGGCCGTTTCGGACGTGGCCGGCTCGGGTTCCACGGCCGACCAGTACCACGCCAACCTCACCCGCGCCCTCAAGTCCCTCTCCGACGCAATCCCCGCCTTCTTCGGGATTAAGTCGCCTTCGGCTTTAAGTTGTTAAGTCGCCGCTTCGCGGCTTTAAGGTTTTCGTATCGTTTTCAATCCTCCGTCATTTGATTGCTGAAGTAATAACCACTCTGCTACACAACTACTTAATCACTTAACCACTTAACTACTTAATCTCCTATGGATCTCATTCCCTCCTTTCAGGTTGACCACACGCTCATCAAGCCCGGCATTTATGTGTCCCGCACGGACGTGCTGGGGACCGAGACGGTGACGACGTACGACATCCGCATGAAGTTCCCGAACACGGAACCGGCGATCCATCCGAACGCGATGCACACGATCGAGCACGTGGTGGCGACGTTCCTGCGCGACGATCCGCAGTGGAAGGACCGGGTGGTCTACTGGGGGCCGATGGGATGCCTCACGGGGTGCTACCTCATCATGAAGGGCGCGCCGCGTCCGGAGGAAGACCTTCTGTCGCTCATGCTCGCGGCGTTCCGCCACCTGCGTGACTACGAGGGGGAGATTCCGGGCGCGTCGGCGGTCAACTGCGGGAACTTCCGTCTGCACGACCTCGCGATGGCGAAGTGGGAGGCGGCGCAGTTCGTCTCGCGCCTTGAACAGGCCCCCTGCTTCGCCTACCCCGTCGCCGAACGCATCGTGACGGACAAGGGCGCGGTCTTCTACGATTCGTGACGGCACCCGCGCCCCGTTTTTGATATACTTGTCCTTCCTTTGGACGATTAGCTCAGTTGGTTAGAGCAGGACCTTTACACGGTCAAGGTCGGGGGTTCGAGTCCCTCATCGTCCACCACGACAGAATGCCGAAAGGGGAGAAGTCCGCTTCTCCCCTTTCTCGTCTCTCCGACTGACACGCGAGAAACGCCCGACATTGCTGTTTCGCATCGTTCGTTCTGCATTGGCTTTTGGCGGCATAAATGCTATATTGGCCACCAATCAGGCTTGAAAGGCATTGGAGCTGATAGGGCATTGTGCTACAGGAAACTTTGGAAACGTGTCAGATGATAACGGGCGAACTGAAAAGGCAAGTCGACAAGATTTGGGATACCCTCTGGACAGCGGGCATCACAAGTCCTGTCACGGTGATGGAGCAGATTACGTATCTGCTTTTCATGAAACTCCTGGACGACTTCGAGAAGGCCGAGCGCGAGATCCAGGCAACCTTCGCGGAGCTGAAGGAGATGCTGTGATGAAAAAGGACAGCCAACTTGTGCCGCACGATTTCGCGGCGGCGGTGAAGGATATCAAGCTCGCGATCCTCCAGGCGCGGGCGAAGGCCGCCCGTCTTGCAAACGCCGAGGCGCTGAAGCTCTACTTCTTCGTCGGAGGCTACATCTCGAAGAAGACGCGCAACGCCAAGTGGGGTTCGGGTGCGATAGAGGCGTTGTCAAATCAGTTGCAGATCGAACTGCCGGGGTTACGAGGGTTCTCGGCAAGCAGCATGATATTCATGCGGCTGTTCTACGAGGCATGGTCGCCATGCGCTGAGATTCAACACTTGGCAAGTAACGAATTTCATTACTTGCCAAATAACGAATTGGATGAAGTCGGTAATCGTCAGATGCCGTCTGCCGAAATTCGGCCATTGCCAATGGGCGAATTGGATAAAGATGATATCGCCGCTTTCTTTTCCATAGGATTCACCCATCACCGCGAGATAATCCGCTTCTGCAAAGACCTTGACGAGCGTCTTTACTACATCCATGCCTGTGCGAAAGCCATTTGGACGGTCGAGCAGCTTCTTCAGCACCTTCGTGCCGACGACTACCACCACATGGGCGCGTTGCCGAACAACTTCGCGAAGACGCTTTCGCCGATTGCGCAGGCGACGAGGGCGGTGCGTTCGTTCCGGGACGAATACTTGCTGGAACTCGTCAACCTCGACAACGCCGACGCCGTCCACGATCAGGACGTGGACGAACGCATACTCTCCAAGGTGCTTGTAGCCGATGTGGAGAAAACCATACAGGCGCTTGGCGGTGACGACTTCTGTTTCATGGGGCGCGAGAAGCGGCTGATTGTCGAGGGGGAGGAGGTGTTCATCGACCTTCTGTTCTACCACCGTTCATTGCGGGCGATGGTCGCCATCGAACTCAAGATGGGAAAGTTCCGGGCGGCCTATCTCGGCCAGCTCGAGCTGTATCTTTCCGCGCTTGACGCGACAATGAAGCATCCCGACGAGAATCCCTCCATCGGCCTGTTGCTCTGCGAGAAGATGAACAAGGGTTTTGTCGAGTTTGCCGTCCGCGACAAGTCGAAGCCGCTTGGTATTGCCACCTATCGGACGCTCCGCTCGATACCCAAACCGTATAAGATGCTGGCGCCGGTGATCGAGGGCGTGAAGCGCGTGATGTCCGAAAACGCCAAGGGGGAACGGAAGGAGATGCTGTAATGGGGAAAATCCGTACGGAGGATGCAGAGCGGGATCTCGGTCAGGACGATCTTTCCGAGTATCTGCGGGCGAAGGAGCCGGAGAAGGCGGAACTTGCCGGAATCTGGCGGGCGGCGATCGGACTCCAGAAGGTCGATGGCCTCACGCCCTCGGCATATCTCGTCGAAACCGCGCGGCGCAACATCGAAGGAGAGATTACCATCGCCGAGGCGGGGAAGATCATCGGCGAATACTACAAGTCCAGGGCCGTCCGCGCCGAAGCCGCCAAGACGCGCACCGACGAGGCGGACATCGTCTCTCAGCGCATGACCGAAGTTCTCGCCGAGCCGACGTTCTCGTTCTCGCCCGCATCGTACGTTTCAATCCACCGCAAGCTCTTTCTTGGCATCTACAAGCATGCCGGAAAGATTCGCGACTACAACATCACCAAAAGCGAATGGGTACTTAAGAAGGATACCGTTCGCTATGAAAGTGCGGACGTAATTGCCGCGACGCTTGAATACGAGTTCGAGCGCGAACGCAGATTTGACTACAAGGGGCTTTCGTCTCAGGAAACCATTTCTCACTTTTCGAGGTTCATCGCGGATGTCTGGCAGATACACGCATTCGGTGAAGGCAATACGCGCACAACTGGTATCTTCGCGGTCAAGTACTTGAGGACGCTAGGCTACGCCGTCGAGAACGACATTTTTTTCGGACAACTCCTACTATTTCCGAAATGCACTTGTAAGGGCAAATTACACCAACATCCCAAAAGGGATTCATCCGACGCTTATCTATCTCGAACGTTTCTTTGCCAATCTGCTGCTTGGGGAGAACAACGAGCTGAAGAGCCGGTATCTTCTTGTCGGGCTGCATGACGAGCCGGAGTCGCTTGTTCCTCATGGAAGGGAACAAGTAGGGGAACAAGTAAGGGAACAAGCAGCAGACGCATTGCCAAAGGGGGTCACGCGGCTTTTGAAGGCGCTCAAGGGCGAAATGTCGGTGTTGGAGATGATGATGGCGCTCAAACTTG
Organism: uncultured Kiritimatiellota bacterium; assembly: GCA_934667295.1. Taxonomy (GTDB): domain Bacteria; phylum Verrucomicrobiota; class Kiritimatiellia; order RFP12; family UBA1067; genus RUG572. Next base: position 3,128 of record CAKULR010000006.1, on the reverse strand, counting down.
GCGGGCGGCGCAATTTTTTGGAGAAGTATCTCACACCATCCCTCGAACTTGGCCTTGTCGAGATGACGCAGCCCAATTCACCGCGCTCGCCCACGCAAAAATACCGCCTCACACCAAAAGGCCTCGCGGCGAAGGGAGGTGCGAAGTGAGCGGGACGGTTTCAGGCAGAGACGCAGAGGCACAGAGAGCGGCGGCGCAACACATGTTGCGCCGCTGGTCGATGGCGGGGAGGGTGACGACATCCGCACGAAGATCTACGACCTTCGGATATGTCCGCGAGAACGGCGAGATATCGCGCAACGACCTCGTGAACTCCTATCCGTTCCAGTTCCTGCAACCCGTTCAGCTCTTTGGCGACAAGATGCCGCTTCTGCTGAACGTCATAACGGAACTGGAGAAGCTTTTGCCGAGGGCGGCATAATGGAGAGTGGAAAACCCACCCCACTCAGTGCCGTGCGTGACGCATTCGAAAATAAGTGATAAAATACAAACCATGCAAATCACAGAAGTCTTGGCGCGCAATGCACGGGAATGGCCGAACGACGTCGCGTTGGTGGAGATCAATCCGCAGGAACTGGAGAACCGCCACACGACGTGGCGGGAATACTCGCTGATCGAGTCGAGCCCGATCGAGGCGTTCCGCAGCGAAATCACCTGGGCCGAGTTCGAGGAGAAGGCGAACCGCTTCGCGAACCTGCTGCTGAGCCGCGGCTACAAGAAGGGCGACAAGGTCGCCATCCTCTTGATGAACTGCCTGGAGTGGCTGCCGATCTACTTCGGCGCGCTGCGGGCGGGCTGCCTCGCCGTGCCGCTCAACTTCCGCTACACGGCGGACGAGATCAAGTACTGCCTCGAACTCGCGGACGCGGACGTGCTCGTGTTCGGCCCGGAGTTCACGGGCCGCGTCGAGCAGATCGTCGATCGCGTGCCGCGCGTGCGGACGCGCTTCTACGTGGGCGACGACTGCCCCTCCTTCGCGGAGCCGTATCGCGGCCTCGCGTGCTACTGCTCGTCCCGCACGCCCGCCATCCCCCTCTCGGACGACGACGACGCGGCCATCTACTTCAGTTCCGGCACGACGGGCTTCCCCAAGGCCATCGTGCTGCGGCACCATTGCCTCATGCACGCCTGCCGCGTGGAGCAGAACCACCACGGCCAGACGAAGGACGACTGCTTCCTCTGCATCCCGCCCCTCTACCACACGGGCGCGAAGATGCACTGGTTCGGCAGCTTCCTCGTGGGCGGGCGCGCCGTCCTCCTCAAGGGCGTGAAGCCCGAGTGGATCATCCGCTGCGTGAGCGAGGAGAAGTGTACGATCGTGTGGCTGCTCGTGCCGTGGGCGCAGGACATCCTCGACGCCATCGACCGGGGCGAGGTGAAGCTGGAGGACTACCGCCTCGACCAGTGGCGGCTCATGCACATCGGCGCGCAGCCGGTGCCGCCCGCGCTCATCCGGCGCTGGAAGAAGGTCTTCCCGCACCACGCCTACGACACGAACTACGGCCTCTCCGAATCGACGGGGCCGGGCGCCGTCCACCTCGGCGTCGAGAACATCGCCCACGTGGGCGCCATCGGCGTCGCGGGCTACGGCTGGCAGACGAAGATCATCCGCCCGGACGGCGGCGAGGTCACGCCCGGCGAGGTCGGCGAACTCGCGCTCAAGGGCCCCGGCGTGATGAAGTGCTACTACAAGAACCCGGCGGCGACGGCGGAGATCCTTTCGGACGACGGCTGGCTCCGGACGGGCGACATGGCCGAGGTGCGCGACGGCTTCATCTACCTCGTGGACCGCGCGAAGGACGTGATCATCACGGGCGGCGAAAACCTCTACCCCGTGCAGATCGAGGACTTCCTGCGGGCGCATCCGGCGATCAAGGACGTCGCCGTCATCGGCCTCGCGGACGCGCGTCTCGGCGAAATCGCGGCGGCGATCGTCGAGGTCAAGGCGGGCATGTCGCTCACGGAGGACGAGGTGAACCGCTTCTGCCTCGACCTGCCGCGCTACAAGCGCCCGCGCAGGATCATCTTCGCGCCCGTGCCGCGCAACCCCACCGGCAAGATCGAGAAGCCGAAGCTGCGTCGGATGTACGGCGCGGCCTCCCTCGTCGCCCAGCAGAACGGCCTGTGAACGTGACCGAACGATATCCGTCCTTCGCGTGCGACTATTCGCGCGCGCTCGCCGCGCGCTGCCCGGAGTTCGCGAAGCAGGTGAATCCCGACCCCCGCGAACTCGAAGACGACGGCTACGGACCGGACCCCTTCGGCGAGGAGGACCGCGCGGCGGGCTGCCACGGTCTGAAGCAGCGCTTCCCCGACCGCGTGCTCGTAATGGCGAGCGACAGCTGCTTCATGAACTGCCGCCACTGCACGCGCAAGGGCCTGCTCCACCGCGCCGAGATCGTGCGTACGGACGAGGAGCTGCAGACGTGCCTCGCCTACGTGCAGGACCATCCGCTCGTGCGCGACGTGCTCATCTCGGGCGGCGACCCGCTCGTCCTCCCCGACGACGAGGTGATGCGCTTCGTGCGCGCGTTCGCCGGCCTCTCGCAGATCGACGTCGTGCGCCTCTGCACGCGCGCGCCGTGCGTGAACCCGGGCCGGGTCACGCGCGAACTCGCCGCGATGCTCGGGCGCAGCGGCAAGGTGTGGGTGAACACGCAGTTCAACTGCGCGGGCGAGGTGACGCCGGAGGCGGTAGAGGCGTGCGGCAACCTCGTGCGCGCGGGCATCCCCGTCTCGTGCCAGACCGTGCTGCTCGCCGGGGTGAACGACTCGACGGAGGCGATGCTCGCCCTCTTCCGCGCGCTCCAGCGCGCGCGCGTGCGCCCGTACTACGTCTTCCAGTGCGACCCCGTAGCGGGCATCGCGCACTTCCGCGTGCCGCTCGAACGGGCGTTGCAGATCGAACGGGAGTGCGCCGCGCGCATCGGCGGTCTGGGCCTCCCGCGCTTCGTCGCGGACCTCCCCGACGCGGACCGCAAGACGCCGCTTTCCGAACTCTAGTCAACAATCAACGCCTCCCATGTTCTTGTTGGAACGCAGATCGTTTTACGATACGCAGAATCGGGCAACAACCGATGTGGCTACGACGGCCCCTGCGGGGCCTACGCCACAATCGGTTGTTGCCC
>CAKULR010000005.1 GCA_934667295.1 uncultured Kiritimatiellota bacterium | reverse complement strand
GAACCCTGCGCTAGCGCCTCAGCGTGCCGACGAAGACCGAATTGCCCCCCGTTCCGACCCACAGCATGCGCGGGTCGAACGGGTCGAGGGCGAGCGCCGAGGCGTTCCAGTTCTGGAGCTGCGGACCGTCCAGCACCGTCCACGTCGCGCCGTCGTCGACCGAGTGGAGCACGCCCCCGCCCACGGAATGGTCGTGGTAGGGATGGTCGGAGAGGGCGACGAAGAGTTCGCCGCGCGACACGAGCGCCGCGTCGCAGAACGCATCCGCCAGCACCCGCTTCCACGTCGCGCCGCCGTCCACGCTGAGCCACGCGCCGCCAAGGCGCGTCTCGTGCGTCGCGGCACGCCACTGCGCGCGCGCCGTCACGAGGATCCGGTTCCCCTCCACGACGACGCGCCGGATTTCGCCGAGGCGGAGCGCGGGGGGCGTGAGGCGTCGCCAGCCGCCCGCGCCGTCCAGCCGTCCCGCGTAGACGGCGGCCGGTTCCGCGTCCGTCCCCTCAACCCCGGCGACGAGGCGGTCGCCCGCCACCGCAAACGTCCGCACGCGCGAAGCGACCGGGCACGCCGCCGTGTCGCCGCTCGTCCACGTCGCGCCGCCGTCCGCGCTCGTCACGAGCCCCTTCCGGCCCGCGTAGAGGACGCGGTAGTGCGGCTTCGCGCCGAGCACGACGAGGCCGCGCGCGGGCGTGTCCACCCAGCCGCTCGCCGCGTTCGTGCAGGGCGTCCAGGTGGCGCCGCCGTCCACGCTCTTCGCCACGCAGCCCGTGCCGCCGTTGCCCCAGGATCCGAACCCGGCCCAGAGGAGCTGCGGATCGTCCGGCGCCTCGGCGAGCGAGAAGCAGGAGTTGACGTTCTTCGCGGGGATACCCGCCATCGGGCGGCGGAACGAGCGGCCCGCGTCGTCCGTCACGAGGAGGCCGATGTCGAAGTAGCCGAGGTAGACGCGCCCCGGACGGTGGCGGGAGGGGACGACGGTGTGGAGGCACGTCACCTCCAGGCCCGTCCCCGCGAACGTGCCGTCCACCCGTTCCGTGCAATAGCGCTGCGCCCAATTGGTCCCGCCGTCCTCCGTCGCGTAGACCATCCCCGACGTGCCGTAGGCGACGCGCGCGGGATCGAGGGGCGAGAGGGCGAGGCACATCGCGGAGGGGCCCCAGAAGGTGATCCAGCCGGGACGGCGCGAGGGGAACGTGTCCCGCCAGGAGCGCCCGCCGTTCACCGTCTTGAAGATGCCCGTACACCACCAGGTGGCGCCACCCGTCCAGGCGACGTCGGGGTTGCGCGGGTCGACCGCCAGGCAGTCCGTCCACGTGCAGAGGTTGTCGTCGCAGCCGGGCTGTCCGGCGCGCTGGGGAATGCCGTTGAAACGCGCCTGCCAGGTCCGCCCGCCGTCGTCGCTGCGGTAGACGCCGGCGGACCACGGGGCCTCGCCGCCCTTCTGGCGCAGCGTCACGTAGACGACGCAGGGGGCGGACGGGCTCCAGGCGAGGCGGCGCGTGCGCCGGTGCGCGGGCAGGCCCTCGTTCGACGGCGTCCAGGTGCAGCCGCCGTCCTCGCTGCGGAAGACGCCCCGGTTCGACGTGAGGAGCAGACTCGCGCCGTTCGTCGCGTTGAACGCGAGGTCGAAGACGTTGACGTCCTTCGCGAGGCCGCCCGTCACGATCATCCGCCACGACTCGCCCGCGTCGTCCGAACGCCAGATCTCGCCGCGCGCGCCCGTCTGCGTGCGCGGCTGCCCCACCGCCGCGTAGACGACGTCCGGGCGGGCGGGGTGGAAGGCGAACTTCGAGATCTGGACCGTGTGCGACGAAGCGGAGACCGGGGGAAGACCGGTCCGCTTCTCCTGCCAGGTCCGTCCCCGGTCGCACGTCTTGTAGATGCCGCCCGGCGAGCCGAGGAGGAGGACATCGGGGTTCGCCGGATGTTCGGCGATCGTCTCGATGAACATGTTCCTGAGCCCACGGTTGCGCATCTCGTAGTGGCGCCCCGCGTCCTCGGAATAGTAGAACCCGCCCACGTCGCAGCCGACGAAGAGGCGGTTCGTGTCGAAGCGGCTCCAGCACATCGACTGGATCCAGCCGCCGCCGCCCGGGCCGACGCTGCGCCACTCCGCCAGCGTTTCCGTCCGCAGTCCCTTCACGCGCTCCGCCAGCGGATTCGCCCATGCGCCCGCCACGAGCGCGAGCGCCACGCACGGTGCCCAGCCCCGATGAAGTCCCCTCATGTCTTCTCCTTGTTTTACTTCCGATTCCGACGGACCGGGCCCGACGCGCGGAAGTCGAACAGGTGGCCGAGGATCGACCGGAAACCGCGATAGTAGAACCCGAAATCGAAGAGCGTCCGGAACGAGCAGAGCCGCCGCAGAAGCGCCTCGGGCTGGAAGAACCCGGCGTAGACGCGCCGGACGGCGGACTTGATCTCGTCCTCCGTCACCTTCGGCGTCTTCGTGATCGGGCGGCGCATGTCGTACTCGTCCCAGTCAAGCGTCGTGAGGCCGTCCTGCGCCTGCAGCTCGCGGAAGAGCGGCGTACCGGGGTAGGGGATCGTCATCGTACACTGGAGCGTGGAGGCCCAGCCCTTCGCGAGCATCCGGCGCGCGAGGCGCACGGTGTTCTCGATTTCGGCGGGGCCCTCCCAGGCGTGGCCGAACATGAAGGTGAGGTGGACGTCGAGCCCCGCCTTGTGCGCCCAGGCGGCGCCCTGTTCGACGTCCTTGACCTTGAGCGCCTTCACGAAGCGGTCGAGCGTTTCCTGGTTCGCCGACTCCACGCCGAAGAGGACGAGACGGAAGCCCGCCCGGCGCATGAGCTTGTAGTCCTCGAAGGCGAGGCGGCCGAAGCGCATGTTGCAGTCGATGCGCACCTTCTTCGGGTAGCCGCGCCGGATCATCTCGTGGCAGAACGTGTGCAGCCAGTTGCCCACGGGGAAGGAGCCGGAATCGTCCATGATCTCCTTCACGCCGTAGCGCGCGATGAGGTCGCCGATCTCGTCCACCACGTCGATCGGGTCGCGCGTGCGGTAGGTGGGGTAGAGCGTCGTCCAGCTGCAGAACGTGCATTTCGCGTGCCAGCAGTCGCGCCCCGCCATGAGGTAGGTGCCGGGCGTCTTGCGGAAGTTGCCGTTCCGGTAGGCGTAGAGCCGCCAGCGGCAGAGGTCGCGGTCGATCCACGGCGCGGTCTTGAGGTCGTGGTCGAGCCGGAAGCGCCCCGTGTTGCCGCCCCGGTGCCAGATGCCGGGCTCGAAGCGGGCGGGGTCGAAGCCCGAGGAGACGAGGTTGAGGAGGAGGAAGTCCCAGTCGCCGCCGGTGAGGACGTAGTCGACGGGGCAGTTCGCCATCGTCTCGTCGGGGAGCGCGGTCACGTGGTCGCCCACGAGGACGACCTTCGCGGCGCGCGCCGGATGGGTCGCCTTGAAGGCGGCGATCCACGCCCAGTGGCGCTTGACGACGGGGGTCTTCGTCTCCAGCACCACGACGTCCGGCGCAAAGGCGGCGAGGCGGTCGTTGAACGCCTCGGGCGTCCATTCCTCGGCGATGCCGTCCAGCCACGCGACCTCGTGCCCGGCCTTCTTCAGCATCGTCGCGGCGGTGGCGGGCACGACGGGGAAGATGTAGGTGGGGCGGGAGAACCACTGGAACTGGCGGTTCTGCGAGAGGAGCGGCACGCCCTTCTCGCTCGGCAGGGGCGGATAGCAGATCGCGATGCGCATGGCGTCAGTTCATCACCACTTGTAGCCGAGGCCGAGCATGTAGCGGAAGTCGCTCGACTTCGTGCCGGGGCCGGGGTTCGAGTTGTAGTCCCAGTCGATCTTGCCCATCAGCTGCCAGGCGGACGACAGGGCGTAGGTGAAGCCCACGTCCGCGTCGATCAGGTAGGAGTCCGCCCAGTCGCCCACGTCGGGCAGGTATTCGAGGTTGTGGGTGAGGGCGAGGCCGCCGATCCAGCGCGGGCTCCACGAGAGGTGGTGGGCGTAGCGCACCGTGCAGCGGTCGTCGTCCTTCGCGTGCTCGTACTTCTCCTTGATGTAGGTGAGGCCGGCCTCCTGGTTGAAGGACCACTTGCCCGTGAGGTCGTGTACCGCGCCGTCCAGCCACTGGTAGCCGAAGCCGGTGCCGATGCGGTAGCGGTACTGCAGGTCGTTGATGCCGTCGCGCTCGTACTTGCCGTTCAGGTAGGAGTAGACCTTGTTCGCCCAGAAGTGGTCGAACTGCGAGCCGAGCTCGATGCGGTCCTCTGTCTTCTCCTTGTTGTCGCGCGTCGTGCCGTTCTGGGCGAAGTAGTAGCCGAAGCTGCCCGTGTAGCGGTCCTTGTCCCAGCGGCGGGCCGCGTTCGCCGTCAGGGCGACCTTCTCGCTCGTCGTGTTGCCGCGCGCGGCCGTGCCGCTGAAGTTGACGGCGCCGTGCCAGGCCTCGGGCTCGGGGTTGACGGCCTTGACGCGCTTCATGTCGAGCGGCCGGCCCGTGAGGGTGTAGGCGCCGTCCTTCAGGGCGACGACGCCCTCCGCCGTCGTCCGGTCGACGTACTGGACCGTGTTCGTGCGGGCCGTCTCAAGCGTCGCGACCTTGCCCGAGGCGATCTTCACCTCGCCCACGTCGTCCGACTTGAACGTGATCTCGTCCCCCACGATCCGCACGACCTCGCCCGTCAGGCGGGACCCGCTCTTGAAGACGACCGTATCGGCCCAAACGGCCCACGCGCACGCCACCGCGCACGCACACGCCACGACATTCCTCATCGACATCATCGTTCAACCTTTCACGTGGAATTGAAAGCCATAGTATACCACACCTTCACCACCCTCCGCACGGCCGCGCGCCACACGCGGTTTTGTGCTATAATTGGACCAACGTTTGAAAGGATTTTCCATGCTTCTTTCCCGAAAGGCCCTTGTCACGGGCGGTGCCGGCTTCCTCGGCTCCCACCTCTGCCGCCGCCTCCTGGCGGACGGCTACGAGGTGACGGCGCTCGACAACCTCTTCACCGGCACGAAGGCCAACATCTACGACCTCCTCGGCCAGGCGAAGTTCTCGTTCGTGCTGCACGACGTCACCCAGCCCTTCTGGGGGCAGTTCGACGAGATCTACAACCTCGCCTGCCCCGCCTCGCCCATCCACTACCAGAAGAACCCCGTCGAGACGACGAAGAGCTCCGTGCTGGGCATCATGAACGTCCTGGACCTCGCCCTCAAGACGAAGGCGCGCGTCCTCCACACCTCCACCTCCGAGATCTACGGCGACCCGCTCGTCCACCCGCAGGTCGAGACCTACTGGGGCAACGTGAACACGATCGGCGTCCGCAGCTGCTACGACGAGGGCAAGCGCGTGGCGGAAACCCTCTGCGCCGACTACCGCCGCGAGTACAACGTGGACGTGCGCATGGTGCGCATCTTCAACACCTACGGACCCAACATGCACCCGAAGGACGGGCGCGTCATCTCGAACTTCATCATGCAGGCCCTCCGGAACGAGGACATCACCCTCTTCGGCGACGGCCTCCAGACCCGCTCCTTCCAGTACTGCGACGACCTCATCGACGCCATGCGCCGCTACATGGCCCTCCCCCGCGAGACCGTGGACGCCTTCGTGGCCCGCCACAACCTCGGCGCCGCCGTCATCAACACCGGCAATCCCGGCGAATACACCATCCGCGAACTCGCCGAGGAAACCCTCCGCCAGCTGCCCGATTCGACCTCCCGGATCGTCTACGGCCCCATGCCCAAGGACGACCCCAAGCGCCGCAAGCCGGACATTGCCCTCGCCCGGGAACTCCTCGGCTGGGAACCCCGCATCCCCCTCCGCGACGGCCTCGCGAAGACCATCACCTACTTCCGTTCCCTTCTCGCCAAGTGATGCACGCCCTCATTCCAGCCGCCGGCTACGGCACGCGCTTCCTCCCCGCCTCGAAGACGATCCCGAAGGAGATGCTGCCCGTCGGCGCCAAGCCCGCCATCCAGCTCATCGTCGAGGAGGCGCTTGCCGCCGGGGCCGACGACGTGGTGATCGTCACCTCGCCCGACAAGCCCGCGCTCAAACGCCACTTCGACCCCGATCCCGTCTGGCACGCCCGCTGCGCCCGCAAGCCCGCGCTCGATGCCGCCCTCACCCGACTGGAGGAGACTGGCCGCCGCATCACCTGGGTCGAACAAGCCGAACAGAAGGGCCTCGGCCACGCCGTCCTCCAGGCGGCGGACGTCCTGAGGGGCACCGCCGAACCGGTCCTCATCCTGCTCGGCGACGCCCTCGTCTCGGGCGAGGCGCCCTCCCCCGCAATGGCCGCGCTCTCCCGCGCGTACGGCCACGCCTCCGTCGTCGGTCTCGAAGAAGTCCCCCTTGAGAAGGTCTCCCGCTACGGCATCGTCGCCGGGCATCCGGCGTCCCCTGCGGAGGTCGGCCCGGGAATCGATTCCGCCCGCGTCCTGCGCCTCGACGACCTCGTCGAAAAGCCCGCGCCCGAAAAGGCCCCCTCCCGCCTCGCCATTGCCGGACGCTACCTGCTCGATCCCGAGGTCTTCGGCCTCCTCGCCACGCAGACGCCCGGCGTGGGCGGCGAGATCCAGCTCACGGACGCCATCCGCCGCCTGCTCGCCACGAGGCCCGTCTACGGCTACCGCTACCCCGGCCGCCGCCACGACATCGGCAACCCCGCCGGCTACCTCGAAACGCTCCGCGCCTTCTCCGCCCTCTGACCGCAACCGCCCAACAACGTCAACGTCCGCCATGCTCATCAAGACACAGTCCTTTGCCCGCGCCGGCTTTCTCGGCAACCCCTCCGACGGCTATTTCGGCAAGACCATCTCGTTCGCGTTCCAGAACTTCTCCGCCGAGATCGTCATGTACGAGACCCCCGAGCTCGGCTTCGTCCCCGGCGACGTGGACGACGCGACCTTTGCCTCGCCGGACGAGCTTCTGCGCGACATCCAGCTCTTCGGCTACTACGGCGGCATCCGCCTCATGAAGGCCGTCGCGAAGCTCTTCTTCCTCTGGTGCCGCGAACGGGGCATCGCCCTCCCCGCGCGCAACTTCACGGTACGCTACACCTCGAACATCCCGCGCCTCGTGGGGCTCTCCGGCTCCTCCGCCATCTGCACGGCCATGCTCAAGGCCCTCCAGCAGTTCTACGGCGTCCAGATTCCGCTCGAAGACGCCCCCACCCTCTGCCTGGAGGCGGAGCGGGACGAACTGGGCATCCAGTGCGGACTCCAGGACCGCGTGATCCAGATGTACGGGGGCTGCGTCTTCATGGACTTCGACAAGGCCCTCGTCGAATCCACCGGGCACGGCCGCTACGAACGCCTCGACCCCGCCCTCCTGCCGCACCTCTACGTCGCCTATGATCCCCAGCGCGCCGAGGTCTCCGGCACCTACCACAAGAAACTGCGCGTGCTCTTCGAGGAGAAGAAGCCCGACATCGTCGCCGCCATGGGCGAGTTCGCGGACATCGCCCAGCAGGGGCGCGACGCCCTGCTCGCCGGGCGCCCCGACAGGCTTCCCGCCCTCGTCAACGCGAACTTCGACCTCCGCGACCGCATCTTCAACGTCGCCCCCGCCAACCGCAACATGGTCCTCGCCGCCCGCGCCACCGGCGCCTCCGCCAAGTTCGCCGGTTCCGGCGGCGCCATCGTCGGCATCTACGAGGACGACGCCCAGTACGAACGGCTTGTCCAGACCCTCGGCGCCATCGGCTGCCAGACGATCCGCCCCACGGTGGCGTAGGCGCATTCCCCGCTTCCCCTATCCATGAATCCCACAACCTTGAAACGCCGTGTCTGGGTCGAGGTCAACCTCGGCACGCTCAGGAAGAACTTCGACCGAATCGCCGCCGCCGTGAAACCCGCGCACGTTCTGTGCGTCATGAAGGCGAACGCCTACGGCCTCGGCGTGGAGCCGTACGCCGCCGCGCTCGCGCAGACGGACTGCGCGGGGTTCGGCGTCGCCGAGCCCTTCGAGGCCCTCCAGCTCGTCGAACTCCAGCGGACGACCCCCGCGCCCAGGCCCGTCCAGATCCTCTCCTCGATCCTTCCCGACGAAATCGAGCCGATGGTCGAGGCGGGTGTCACCCTGCCGGTCGTGGACCTCCCCACGGCGCAGCGCATCAGCGCCGCCGCGCAGAGGCTGAAGACGACGGCGAAGGTCCACGTCAAGCTCGATACCGGCATGGGCCGCCTCGGCATCCTCGCGCCGGACGCCCCGCGCGTCATCCGCGAGGTGAAGCGCCTCCCCCACCTCGACTGCGAGGGTGTCTTCTCGCACTGCCCGATGGCCTACGACCCGTCCAGCACCTTCACCGAGGACCAGATCGACCTCTTCACGTCCATCCTCGCGGACGTGGCGAAGAGCGGCATCACCTTCCGCGTCGTCCACATCGCCGCGTCGGACGCGATCAACAACTTCCCGCGCGCCGCCCGGCCCCCCTTCACGCAGGTGCGCACCGGCATCAACCTCCACGGCTCCTTCGACCCGAACGGCAAGCGCGCCCTGCAGGTCGAGTCCGTGCTGACCCTCAAGACCCGCGTCGCCCAGGTGCGCGACCTCCCGCCCGGCACGACGCTCGGCTACGGACGCACCTGGTGCCTGAACCGGACCACCCGCGTCGCGACGATTTCCGCCGGCTATGCGGACGGCCTGCCGCTCGCCCTCACGAACCGAGGCCACGTCCTCATCCAGGGCGTGCCCTGTCCCGTCATCGGGCGCATCTCGATGGACTACACCACCGTCGACGTCTCCCGCGTCCCTTCCGTCCTCCCCGGCGACGAAGTCGTCTGCCTTGGCCGTTCCGGCTCCTACCAGATCACCCCCGACGACTGGGGCGCCCTCAAGGGGACGCACGCCTACGAGATCATCTGCTCCCTCGGCAACCGCGTCGAGAGGGTCTACGTGTAATGGGCGTCCTCCTCGCAAGCGAACGGAAGACGGTAAAGGGACGGTTCTTCCTCGCCCTCGTCTACGGCCTTCTGGCCCTCGGGGGCTTGACGATGGTCTACCCCTTCGCCGTCATGCTCTCCGCAAGCCTGTCGGGGCCCTACGACTACAACCGCCACGAACCCATCCTCCGCGCGTTCTGGGACCGGAACGACCGCTTCATGCGGTCGCTCGCCACCTACTTCCCGCGCTTCCCGCGCGAGGTCTACCCCGACGCCCCCGAAGCCTGGGGCAGCTGGCTCTCCGTCGCGCGCGACCACGCCGGCGTCGCCGCCTTCGCACAGCGCCATCTCGACCCCGCCCGGACGAACGAGACCGTCTACCTCGACTGGAAGGCGAAGGCCGAACGGTTCCGCAGCACGGTCCTCAACTGGGATCTCGATTCCACCACCTGCGCCTACGATCCCCGCGACGTCGCGCCCTTCGTCGCCGCGCAGACCACGCTCGCCGAAATCAACCGCACCTGGCCCGTCCGCTACCGCAGCTTCTTCGACGTCTCCTTCACCGCCGAATCGAAGATCCCCCTCGGGCACGCCTCCTGGAAGCCGCCCCGCGACAATCCCAAGTACGCGATGTGGCTCGCGTTCAAGGATGCCTACCGCGAGCGGATGCGCACGGACGGCGACTACGTCTGCCGCACGCTCCCCTTCCTCCCGCGCGGCGACGCCCCGGCGGACCGGCGGCTCCGCGAACAGACGACCTCGGACCTGCGGGCGGCCCTCGCCGTCCAGTTCCTCGAACATGGGCGGCGCGACTTCCTCCGCAGCTGCTGCGCGAACTACCGCCTCGTCGGCCAGTACCTCTTCCAGCGCGGACGCGCCTTCTTCAACACGGTCCTCCTCGTCCTCCTCTCCGTCCTCGCCCATCTCACCGTCAACCCGCTCGCCGCCTACGCCCTCTCGCGCTTCCGTCTGCGCGGCACGGAGAAGATCCTGCTCTTCCTCCTCGCGACGATGGCCTTCCCCGCCGCCGTCACGGCCATCCCCGGCTTCCTGCTCGTGCGCGACCTCGGCCTCCTCAACACCCTCGCCGCGCTCGTCCTCCCCACCGTTGCGAGCGGCATGGGCATCTTCATCCTCAAGGGCTTCTTCGACGCCCTTCCCCGCGAACTCTACGAGGCCGCCGCCATCGACGGCGCCTCCGAATGGACCGTCTTCCGCAAGATCACCCTCCCCATGACCACGCCCATCCTCGCGGTGAATGCGCTCAACAGCTTCGTCGCCGCCTACAATTCCTGGGAATGGGCCTTCCTCGTCTGCCAGGAGGAGTCAAACTGGACACTCGCCGTGTGGATGTACCAGATGAGCCAGCAGATGGGCGGACAGCCCTGGTGCGTGATGGCGGGGTTCGTCCTCGTCTCCATCCCCACCGCCCTCGTCTTCCTCCTCTGCCAGAAGATCATCCTGCGCGGCATCGTGCTGCCGAGCATGAAGTAGGCGGGTCAGAACTCGACGCCCTCTCGCGCGGGGACGCCCCGTTCGAAGGGATGGCGCACGGACCGGATCTCGGAAACGTAGTCGGCCAACCGGACGAGATTGCCCGGATTGCGCCCCGTCAGGACCGTCTCCACGCCGCGTTCCCGCACGCCCGCCAGGACCGCGCGGCACAGCGCCGGATCGGCCATCGGCGTCGTGTAGACGTACGTGAACTCGTCCAGCACGAGGAGGCCGGGCGGCTGTGCGCCGTCCAGCCGGGCAAGGATCTCGCGCAGCAGCGCGTCGTGCCCCGCGACCACGCGGGTACGCGCGGCCGCGTCGAGGTTCCACCAGAAGCCGCAGGGGTCCGGCAGACGCAGCACGTCGACGCCCAGCTGCCGCAGGCTCGCGCACTCGCCCGTCGGCCCGCCCTTGAGGAACTGCGCGAAGAGAACGCGCCAGCCGTGTCCGCGCGCCCGCACGGCGAGCCCGACGGCGGCCGTCGTCTTGCCCTTCCCCTCGCCTGTGTAGAGATGGATCATGTGCCTTGCAGCCTTTCCGGTGAAAGGGGTATCATACGCTGCAGGTCTTCGAGCGTCAAGCGGTCCTTCAGGCCCGTTCCGCTCAGTTTCCGGCGGAACGACTCGCGCATGAGGACGGCGAGCTTGCGCACGGCCCAGGGGACGGGCATGCCGCCGGGGCGGATGTTGGAGACGCAGTTGCGGTCCGAATCGACGGAGCCGTTGCGCGCCCGGTACGTGCTATGGGCGCTGAGGGACTCCTTTGCGCCGAGCCCCGGCCGTTCGCCGAGGAGGATGATCGCCATCCGCGCGCCGAGCGCGTCGGAGATCGCGTCCGCGATCTTGACGCGCCCGAACGGCACGACGACGACGGGGTAGAACGAGAACGTGTCGCCCAGCTCGTCGCGCAGCCCCGTGGCGACGGCGACGGCGTGTTCCTCCGCCGCGACGGCCGAGAGGCCGTCCGAGATGACGACCACGATGTCGCGTACGCCCCATTCGGCCGTACGGCCCTTCAGGAACGCCGTGGATTCGTCCGTCAGGATCCGCCCGCGCTCCGGGTGGAGCAGGTAGTCGAGCTTGTCCGAGATGAGCGACCGCACGTCGACGTGCGCGAAGCCGGCGGCGTCGAGCTGCCCGTGGAGGACCTCGGGGTGGAACGGCGCATGCACGGCGTCGCGCGCGCGGGCGTGGGCGAGGCGGAAGTCGAGCAGGTTGGCCGTCCGCAGGCTCCCGCCGGCACGCCCCATCGCGAGGCGTGCCGGCGTGAACTGGCGCAGGGCCGCCCACGGGTCAGGGGATAAGTTCGCGCTGGTAGCCGATAAGAGCATGCTGGCCTCCTGTGTGGTTGACGAGACGCTGGCGCGCATCGACGAGATCCATGTCCTCCAGCCACGCCTCGAACTCGGGCGCGGGGCGCTTGCCGAAGACCTGCCGCACGTACTGGAGATCGTGGTAGCTCGTCGTCTGGTAGCCCAGCATGACGTCATCGCCGCCGGGAATCGCCATCTGGTAGGTGAGCCCCGCGGCGGCGAAGCAGGTCATGAGGACGTCCATGTCGTTCTGGTCTGCCTCGGCGTGGTTCGTGTAGCAGATGTCGCACCCCATTGGCAGGCCGAGGAGCTTGCCGCAGAAGTGGTCTTCGAGCCCCGCGCGGATGATCTGCTTGCCGTCATAGAGGTATTCCGGGCCGATGAAGCCGACGACCGTGTTGACGAGCAGCGGCTTGAACTTCCGCGCGACCGCGTAGGCGCGCGCCTCGCAGGTCTGCATGTCGACGCCCCAGTCGCCGCGCCCGGAAAGCGCGCTGCCCTGGCCCGTCTCGAAGTACATCACGTTCCGCCCCACCGTGCCGCGCTTCAGCGAGAGGGCGGCGTCGTAGGCTTCCTGGAGAATGCCCAGGTTGACGCCGAAGACGCCGTTGGCGATCTCCGTTCCGGCGATGGACTGGAAGACGAGGTCGACGGGCGTCCCCGCGCGCATCACCTCCAGGGCGTTCGTGACGTGGGCGAGCACGCAGCTCTGCGTGGGGATGTGGTAGCGGTGGATGAGCTCGTCGATGAGCTTGAGGAGGTCCTGCATCATCGGCACGGAGTCGGTCGCGGGGTTGATGCCGATCACGGCGTCGCCGCAGCCGTAGAGGAGCCCTTCCAGCATGGAGGCGGCGATGCCCTTGAGGTCGTCCGTCGCATGGTTCGGCTGGAGGCGCGTCGAGAGACGCCCCCGAAGCCCGATCGTGTCGCGGAAGGCCGTGACGACGCGGCACTTGGAGGCGATGAGGATGAGGTCCTGGTTCGCGCAGATCTTCGAGACGGCCGCCACCATCTCGGGCGTGAGGCCGGGGGCGAGCGCCGCGAGGGTCTGCTCGTCCGTCTCGTAGCGGAGGAGCCAGTCGCGGAATGCGCCCACGCTGAGGTCCTTGACGGGGGCGAAGGCGGCGGCGTCATGGGTGTCCACGATGAGGCGCGTCACCTCGTCCTTCTCGTAGGGGATGAGGAGATCTTCGAGGAACTGCGCGAGGGGCACGTCGGCGAGAAGCATCTGCGCCGCGACGCGCTCCTCGTCGCACGACGCGGCGCACCCCGCCGTGACGTCGCCGGACCGCAGGGGCGAAGCCTTCCCCATCAGCTCCTTTAAAGAGTTGAACGTCCAGTGTTTTCCCGAAATCTCAAGCGTGACAGGTTCCATGCCCGTCAAACTAGCAGAACCCGTGCCAGACGCACATGTTCCCTCTCAGCATATGTTCCCTCTCAAATGTTCCCCCTCCCGACCCAAATCCAAGCCCCTGCCTTCCGTAAACCGTCATATCTCCCTCTCCTTTTTACACAAGATGAAATTTCCCTACAAGCTGCAATCCGCCCAACTTCCCTTCTTGCTTCTTCACACCCACATAAACCATCCCCCAACCCCATCAAGATTCCCTTAAATTATTACGCATGGAAATCTCATTGCGTCTCACCGCCCTCTCTGCTACACTGTGCGGCGGAAAGGAGAAAAAGGACATGGTGGCAAGGCAGATTGCAGACGAGGTGCGCGCGAACTTCCAGGCGTGGGTCGAGCGGAACTTCTTCAACGCACGGGCGGGACGGATCGGCGGCGTTTCATACACGCGCGCGGGCGAACTGGACGATGCCGTCCCGGAGTCCAGCCCGCGCCGGGAACGCCGGGATGCCCGCCGTCTCTGGTACGCAGAAGCGTACGACCGTGCCCTCGTCGACCACATCGAGCCCCTGCGCGCGGACGAGGCGGATTTCCTCCTTCACAACCCGCTCATCGCCCTCCAACTCGCGCTCGGCATCACCGACCTACGGGGCCTTCGCTGTCTACAGCGTGGCCTCACGCACGAGGTAAACCTCCTCCAGGCACGTTCCTACCGCGCGCGCTACTATGTGCGCGACAACGCCCGCCGCCGCGCCCTCGCCGCCGAACGACGGCGGATGACACGCCGTACGACCCTAAACCCCTGTCCGACGCCGGAAGCCCTGCGCACCGCCTACGCCGTGCGCGGGGCATCGCCCGAGGCGAAAATCCGCCTTGGAGGACTTCTGGAGGATCTTGAGTGCTACGTGGACAACTGCCTCCGGTTCGGTTCGGATGGCGAGATCCTTGGCCGCAACGGCGGCGTGAAGGCATGGCTACGCGAACATGTGCCCGAACTTTTCGAGCATTACAAGACGCTGATGCGCTACAAAGCCCTTGCGAAGCGCCTCCGCCAGGCGACGGGTGTCCGCGATCCCATTCCGACCTCGGCTGTCTTCGACGAGCCGCCCGCGCCGTCGAGCGCAATGGAGGAAACGAAGAGAAGAGATTATTACGCACTGGAATCTCATCTTGTGGCGGCACGGAGGCTCGTACAGGGGTGTGCGAATACGTGTACGGCGCTTTTCAGGGCCGTCGATGCGGTTCTTGACGACGCGGACACGGTTTCAATGGGGACACGTCCGTGTTCAATGGGGGCATGCCAGTGTTCAACGGGGGCATGCCAAGAAAGAAACGACAGCGGCGTGTTCCGTCGGACACACCGCTGTCGAGGGCGGAGAGGATGGGAGGAATACAACTAGGATAGCGTGTAGTGGAACGCGCCGCCGTTGAGGACGGGGAGGATGGGAGGAATACAGTTAGGGTAGCGTGTAGTGGAACGCGCTTGCGCAGAGGTCGCGGAACCAGCCGCAGTGGGCGACGAGCCAGTCGACGGGGCCGAGGGCCTTGCCGTTGACGTAGTCCGGGAACCAGAGGGCGATGTCCGGGAAGACCATGATGAGGACAATCGCGGCGACCATCAGGAAGAGGAACGGGACGATCGACGCGTAGATGTCCTTGATCGTGATGCAGTCGGGGCTCATCGCGCGCATCATGAAGAGGTTGTAGCCGAACGGCGGGGTGATGTACGCGATCTGGCAGGTGATCGTGTAGAGGACGCCGAACCAGATCGGACTGAACCCGAGTTCCTTCACGAGCGGGATGAAGAGCGGTGCGACGATAATGAGCATCGCGGTGTCGTCGAGGAAGATGCCCATGACGATGAACGTGAGCTGCATCAGGAAGAGGATGCACCACGGCGAAAGCCCGAGATCGCCGGTGAAGAACTGTTTCAGGACGTCCACCGCGTGCAGCGAGTCGAAGACCGCCGAGAACGACAGCGCCGCCATCATGATCCAGAGGAACATGGCCGAGTTGTCGAGCGTCTCCTTCAACGTCTTCGTGAAGACCTTCAGCGTGAGCCGCCGCTTGCAGAGCGCGATCAGGAACGCGGCGAGCGCGCCGACGGCGGAACTCTCCTCCAGCGAGGTGAGACCCGAGAAGAACGAGCCGATCACCGCGAGCACAAGCAGGATCGGGAGGATGCCGGCGCGCAGCACGCGGAACTTCTCCGCCCAGCTGAAGTTGCGCTGTTCCTTCGGCAGGATCGGGCCGAGCGCCGGATTGAGGCGGCAGCGGATCACGACGTAGCCGAAGAAGAGGAACGAGAGGAGCGCGGCGGGCCCGATGCCGGCGAGCCAGAGGTCCTTGACCTGCTCGCGCGCGATCATCCCGTAGAGGACGAGCACGACCGACGGCGGGAAGAGGATGCCGAGCGACGAGCCGGCCTGGATGACGCCCGAGATCATCCGCTTGTCGTAGTTCCGCTTCAGGAGCTCCGGCAACGCGACCGAGCAGCCGATCGCCATGCCGGCGACCGAGAGGCCGTTCATGCACGAGATCATGACCATGACGAGCAGCGTGCCGACGGCGAGGCCGCCCCGGAGGCCGCCGAACCAGACGTGGAACATGTAGTACATGTCGTTCGCGATGCCCGATTCGGAGAGCATGAAGCCCATGAACACGAACATCGGCAGCGTCAGCATCGGGTACCAGTTGAACAGCTTGATCGCTGCGTTGAAGCCGTAGCCGAGCGCACCGCGGTCGATGAACACGAGCGCGAAGGCGACGCCGATGAAGCCCATCACGCCGAAGACGCGCTGGCCCGTGAGCATGAGCGCCATCAGGAGGGAGAACATCAGGAAGACGATGATCCCCGGATAGGACAGGAGGGTGTCCACGAGACTCAACGATTCAAACATAGCACACCTCTCAGCAGAATGAGCATCGAAAGGAGGAACACGAGCGCGCCGAGGACGAACCAGGTCGGGTTGGCGAACACCGCAGCGAGGCCGAACCCGCCCGCGAGGAAGAGCGTTCCGACGGCGGCGGAGACGAGGTAGGGCGTCCAGTAGGCGTACACGGCCTCCGGTTTGGCGGGAACCGGCGCGTCCGCGATGGGGGCGGGCGCCTTGGGGATGCGCGGATCAAACACGTGGATGAGGTCGCGCCCCTTCGGGTCGGGTCCGAATCCCGTCGTGCCGGGCGCGCCATCCTGTCCGAGCAGGATCGCGGCGGCGGCCATCACGAAGACGCCGAAGCCGGGGATCGCGGCGAACAGGCCGAACGTGAACACCCACCAGCCGGACAGGTCGAGGTCGTGGAACCGGCGCACCGTCGGGGGAATGGCCAGGACCGGCGCCCCGACCGCGAGGAACGCGCCGACCATCGTGGCGAGGAGGCCGAAGCCGCCCTCGGGCGTGACGTGCGGAATCCCGACGAGCAGCAGGAGCGCGCCCGCCGCGCCGAGGACTGCGCAGACGGCCATCTTCTTCCAGTAGGCGGCGCGCGCGAGGCGCCCCCCGTAGAGGCGTTCGTCATCGCCGTCGGGGTCCGGCAGGGCGACCTCCTTCCGGCAGGCGACGAGCAGGGACTTGACGAACTCGGCCGTCATCTGGAGGAACATGAAGAAGATGCCGATCTCCATCGCGATCTTGATCGGGGCCATGTACGGGGCCCAGACCGTGTGGTTGACCTGTTTCGCAACGACGGCGTAGGCGCAGCTGTCCCAGCCGCCGAGCAGCATCACGACGAGGTAGAAGAGGACGAAGAACGACGTGACGGCGTCGACGACCGCCTTCGTGCGCGGCTTCCAGTTCGCGTAGAGGAAGTCCATGCGCACGTGCGCGCCGCGCTGGAGCGTCCAGCCCGCGCCGAGCAGATAGTAGGCACCGACGGCGAACTGCGCCATTTCGAGCGCCCAGATGGTGTTGATGCCGCTGCCCCGCGCGAAGACGGGGAACATCAGCACCGCGAGGATCGCCAAAAGGAGATACATCGCGGCGATGCCGAGCCCCCGGACAAGGGACTCGACACCGCGTACATATTTGACGAGCGCGTTCATGGTCAGTACCGATAGGGTTTTCCGGCCTTGGCCATGACGGCGTTGTATTTGCGGAAGGCGTCGACGACGGCCTTCGCGCGCGGCGACGCCTTGGCGATCTCCTCCCAGAACGGCACGGCCTTCTTCTCGACTTCGGCCCATTCCGCGTCGGGGATGGAACAGAGCTTCAGCTTGCCGCCGTTGACGCGCAGATTGGCCTCGCCGCCCCAGTACCAGTACTGGCGGTAGTAGTGCGACGAGTCCATCGAGAGCTTGAAGAGCGTCTTCAGGTCGTCCGGGAGCTTGTTCCAGCTTTCCGTGTTGGCGAAGTAGGAGCCGATCCACGCGCCGGAGAGCGAGTTCGTGAGGAAGTACTTGCAGGCGTCGGCCCAGCCGACGGTGTAGTCCTCCGTGATGCCGGACCAGGCGACACCGTCCAGGGTGCCCGTGCGGAGCGCCATCTCGGCGTCCTCATAGGGGAGCGTAACCGGCACGACGCCGAACTGGCTGAGGAAGCGCCCAGCCGTCGGGAAGGTGTAGACCTTCAGGCCCTTGAGGTCGGCAAGGTGGTTGATGGGCTTCTTCGTCGCGAAGTGGCAGGGATCCCACGAGCCGGCGGAGAGCCACGTCACCTTGCCGCCCGAAGCCTCCCTGTACGATTCGGACCAGATCTTGTCGAGTCCGTACTGCGCGAAGAGGACGGGCACGTCGAGGGAGTAGCGCGAGGCGAACGGGAAGTAGCCGCCGAAGACGCGCACGTCGGCCGCCGAAGACATCGAATCATCGTCCGACTGCACACCGTCGATCGTCCCGGCCTGGAGGGCGCTGAAGAGTTCCGAAGTCGGCACGAGCTGGTCGGCGTAGTAGAGGTCGATGTGCATGCGGTTGCCCGCCACGGCGTTGAAGGCGTCGATCGCGGGCTTGCAGACATGCTGCGCGAGGGCCGTGCCGGCATACGTCTGGAAGCGCCACTTGATCATCTTCATCGTCTGCGGCACCGTTACGCCCTTGTCGAGCGGACTCTTCCTGGAGTCGTTCGGCTTGCATCCCGTCATCGCCGAGGCGGCGGTCATTCCGGCGGCGCCGAAGCAGGCGCCTTTCAGGAACGCACGTGTGGTCATCTTGCTCATGGTTCTTCTCCGTTTGCATGATACCAGCCTTCCAAAGAGGGAAGTCTTGTATCGTTTCTTACGACACGTCTCCATGAGCAAGAACCATGCCAAACCGCCATTCCCCCATAAAACGGCGAATGCGGTCCGTTCCCTTTCGGGTATCAGGACAAGAACCGAAACATGGAACAGGACCGCATTACAAAATGTGAAGCGGACACGGATGCTCCAGACAAAAAACGCGGCGGATCCGACATGATGCCGGATCCGCCGCGTTTTCGTTGGATTGACCGCTCGTTAGGCTTCGACCGGGACGATCGTCGCGTACTTGCCGGTCTTCTTGGTGATGAACTTCACCTTGCCGTTCTTGAGGGCGAACAGCGTGAAGTCGCGGCCGCAGCCGACGTTGGCGCCGGGGTGGATCTTCGTGCCGCGCTGGCGGACGATGATGGAGCCGGCCTTGAGGAGCTGGCCGTCGTATGCCTTGACGCCGAGGTACTGCGGGTTCGAGTCGCGACCGTTACGGGCAGATGCGGAAGTAGCCATTTCTGATTATCCTTTCTCTGCTTAGGCGATGGACTTGACCGTGGCGACCGTGTACTGCTGGCGGTGGCCAACCGTACGGCGCGAACCCTTGCGGCGCTTCGCCTTGAAGTTGATCGTCTTCACGCCCTTCTTCGCGGGGGCGACAATCGTCAGAACGACCTTCGCACCTTCCACGTAGGGAGCGCCGACCTTGAGCGTCGTGCCGTCGGAGACGGCGCAGACGGTGTCGAGCGTGACTTCCTCGCCCTCAGTGACCGAGAGCTTTTCAATCTCGATCGTGTCGCCAGCCTTGACAAGCACCTGCTTGCCGCCGGTTTCGAGTACAGCGTATGCTTCCATTGTTTAATCCTTGTTGTACTTGCCCTTTCCATGAGGCGCACCGGCACCTCGAAAAAGGCGGCGAATAGTATAGCGGAACCATCCCGGACGGTCAATGGGCATAATTAGAATTAAATCGGCCTTCGGCCTTTAAGTAGTTAAATCGCCGCTTCGCGGCTTTAAGTTACGCTTCGCACGCCAACTGGCAATCCCGAAAGGCATTTAAAAGCCGCGAAGCGGCGATTTAACCACTTAAAGCCGCGTAGCGGCGACTTAAATCTTTCGCGTTCCCGTGCCCTTCAGCGCATCGGCCTCGATCTCGAAGAGCCATTCGTCGCGGCAGACGTCGCACACCGTCTCGGCGGCGAAGTCCACGGGCAGGTTGTTCACCGCAAGCCAGGCGCGCCAGGCCGTGCGGTACTCGGGCCGCTTCAGGTAGACGACCGCGCGCTCGACGTCCTTCCAGCCATAACCCCGGCTTTCGAGGATCGCCAGCACCGCGTGCATCGTACAGTCGATCTGCCGCTCGATGTCGCCGACGTAGGCGACCTCGTGCGAGTTGGGCTTGATGGAGGCCGTGCCGCTGATGAAGAGCTGGCGCGTCTCGGGCGTGACGATCTCCGCCGCGCGGCTGAAGCTCGACTTGTAGGCCATCGCCGGCGCCTGGAGGGGCGATTCGACGATCTCCGCATGCACCCCCGCGCGCTTGGGCCGCATCGCGATGGCGCCCAGCGTCAGCGCGGCCCCGTCGAGGTTGCCGCAGCCGATGCCCGTGGAGGCCGGCAGAAAGGTCTCGAAGACCTTGCGCGACGTGCAGAAGGCGGACCGCGCCGCGTTGAACTCGTTGTACCACGTACACACCTGGTCGATGTAGAGCCAGGTGCGCACCACGTCCGCGTAGGTCATCCCCTCCCCGGCGAGGATCTTCTCCAGTTCCAGGAAGACGGACGTCGCCTGTTCGCCGCGCGGTACCGCGAGGTCGGCCGGCAGCACGCCCGCCGCAAGCAGGTAGACCGCGTCGTCGTCCTCGAAGACGTTCGCGACCACGCGCCCCGCGCGCGTGACCTGCCGCAGCTGCCGTGCGTTCGGCGCGCGGAACGGCAGCGCGACCGGGGGGAAGCTCCCCTCGGGACGGCACAGACGGAACGAGGGCACCGACGCCTCCGTGCGCGCGCGCACTTCGTCCGGCGTTCCCCACAGGAACATGGCTTTCTGATCAATCATGCTGTGAGTATACCACAACAACTCACCGCACGTCAAAACGGTCCCGCCGCGCAAAATCAAAAAAAAATCGGCGGAAACCCCCTTGACAAAAAATGCGGAAGATGTATAATGCGCGCCGCTTTTTGAGGGTGATGTCAAGTTAGGCGTCCCCGCACGAAGCAGAGAGTGAGCAAGCAAGATGAAGATCAAGACCAAAGCCGCACCCAAAACCGTCGCCGCCAAGAGGCCCTACGTGCGCAAGGCCGCAACGACGAAGACCGCCGAGAAGAGCGTGACGTTCACCGTCCGCGCGGACGCCGGGAAGTCCGTGTACCTCGCGGGCTGCTTCAACCAGTGGAACCCCACGGGGAAGAAGATGCTGGACAAGAAGAACGAGGGCGTCTACACGGCGACCGTCAAGCTGGCCCCCGGTCGCTACGAGTACAAGTTCGTGATCGACGGCGTCTGGTGCGCCGACCCCGAGAACCTCGATTTCGTGCAGAACGACCACGGCACGCTCAACAGCGTGATCGTCGTCGCCTGACGCGCGACGTACCCCTCACGACTCGCGCCAGAAGGCGAGCCAGGCCGCGACGAATGCGTCGCGGCTTTTTTCGTCCCCGAGGGCGGCGCGCGTCGCCGCGCGCATCGACCGCGTCTCGACGAGCGCCTTCAGGTAGTCGGCGCGGAGCGAGGCGTAGGGCTGGAAGCGCAGGCTGGGCGCGCCGACTTCGAGGAAGTAGGCGATGGACCAGGCGAGGAAATACTTGGTGGCGATCTCGTCCTGCGTCCCCGCGTAGAACGCGCGGTAGTCCATCTCCATCACGTCCGGCAGGATCTCCGCGAGGTCCGCCGCGTACGCACGCACGTAGGCGGCCGCCCGCTCGTCCCGTTCGAAGGCGATGCCGCCGTCGCGGTCGAAGGCGATGCCGCCGTCGCGGTCGAAGCGCGCGTGCTCGAAGAGCTGGGCGTGCCCCTCGTTGAACCACGGCGCGCTCGTGATCATCGCCCCCGCATAGGCGAGGTACTGGTGGAAGGCCTCGTGCCAGACCGTGCGCAGCAGCTTGTCCGTGCCGGATTCCGGGTGGTACAGGACGAGCTCGCGGCGGAGCGGACTCCAGATCGCCGCCGTCCACTTCTGCTCCGTCCCCACGTAGGCCAGGTACTCCTCGCGTGACCGGAAGACGCGCACGACCGCCAGCGCGTTCGTGCCGACGAGCGGCGACGGCACGCACGCCGCATACGCCTCGCGGAAGCGCGGGAGGCCGTTCGTGAGGGCCGGGATGAAGTTCGCGCGCACCGCGCCGTCCAGGTTGTCCAGCACCACCACGTCGGCGGCGGCGGTACACGCCCACTCGTCGTAGTTCGCCACCTGGGCGCGCACGTCCGCCCGCAGCAGGTCGTCCTCCGTCGCCTCCGCGCCGGGCGGCGGGGGAGGCGGCGCGAGGGCGCGGCGCGCGGCGGCCGAGGGGATGGAGATGCGGTCGAGGAAGTCCTCGTCGAACCGCGCGCGCACCTCGGCCATGTCCTCGCCGGGCGCGGCGTCCAGCACCGCCAGGAACCAGTCGCCGAGGCGCTTCTGCGCCGCGTCGACGGGACGGAAGGCGAACGCGAGCGTGTGGTCGTTCGTGACGGAGTAGGCGACGAGGTTCGCGAGGGCGCGCCGCTGCGCGCGGCGCGGGCGCACGATGCGCCCCAGTTCAACGGGCGAGACGGCGGCGGCGGCCGCGTCGAGGTGGGCGATGTTCTTCGGGTTGAACGGGCGGCGGGCCTGGTTGTCGCGGAAGG
>CAKULR010000004.1 GCA_934667295.1 uncultured Kiritimatiellota bacterium | reverse complement strand
GCCGGGAACCGATTGTGGCGTAGGCCCCGCAGGGGCCGTCGTAGCCACATCGGTTCCCGGCCGATTCCGCGTATGCGAAGCATCTGCGTTCTAAGGAAGGAGAAGACATGAAGAAGAAACAGGAAAAGGTGACGGCGGTGATCGAGCTGCGCATCACGCCGGCGAAGGACACGGGGTTCGCGAAGATCGCGCAGCGCATCGCGCGCTTCCCGCAGGTGGACGCATGCTTCCTGATGAGCGGCGCGTACGACCTCCTGGTGTTCGTGAGCGGGACGTCGCTGCAGGACGTGGCGCACTTCGTCTCGGCGGAGCTCTCCACGATCGACGGCGTGCTCTCCACCGCCACGCACTTCATGCTCAAGACCTACAAGGCCAAGGGCCTGCTGGCGGAGTTCGCGGGCGACCAGAGGCTTCCCATCGTCTGAAGCGGCCATGCCCGGAAAGAGCTTCATCGCACGGCACGTCGCCGCGCTGCCGAAGTCGGGGATCCGCAAGTTCTTCGACATCGTGGCGCAGCGCAAGGACGTCGTCTCGCTCGGCGTGGGCGAGCCGGACTTCGACACGCCCTGGCACATCTCGCGCGCGGCCGTGACGGCGCTTGAGGACGGCGCGACGCACTACACCTCGAACCTCGGCACGCCCGAACTGCGCCAGGCCATCTCCGCCTACGTCGCCCGCCGCTTCGGCGCGCAGTACGACTGGAAAAAGGAGATCCTCGTGACGGTCGGCGTCTCCGAGGCGATCGACCTCGCCATCCGCGCCATCACCGAGCCGGGGGACGAGATCCTCTACCACGAGCCGTGCTTCGTCTCGTACGCGCCGACGATCCGCATGGCCCACGGCGTGCCCGTCTGCGTGGAGACGCACGTCGAGGACGATTTCCGCCTCACGGTCGCGGCCCTGGAGGCGAAGGTGACGCCGAGGACGAAGGCGCTCCTCCTGAACTTCCCCTGCAACCCCACGGGTGCGACGCTCACGCGCGCGGACCTGAAAGCCATTGCGAAGTTCGTCCTGAAGCACGACCTGCTGCTCCTTGCGGACGAGGTGTACTCCGAGCTGACCTACGACGGGCGCGTCCTCAGCTTCTCCTCCCTGCCGGAGCTGCGGGACAACATGGTCCTCCTCAACGGCTTCTCGAAGAGCTGGGCCATGACGGGCTACCGCCTCGGCTACGCCTGCGGCCCGCGCGACGTGGTGGACACGATGATGAAGATCCACCAGTACGGCATCATGAGCGCGCCGACGCTTTCGCAGGCGGCCGGCGTGGAGGCGATGAATCGCGGGGACGACGACGTGGCGCGGATGCGCGCGGAGTACCGCCGCCGCCGCGACTTCTTCGTCGCCGCGCTCAACGGGATGGGGCTTAGGACGGTGCTGCCGAAGGGCGCGTTCTACGTCTTCCCCGACATCCGCTCGACGGGCCTCTCCAGCGAGGAGTTCTGTTTGCGCCTCCTGAACGAACACGCCGTCGCGTGCGTGCCGGGCTCGGCGTTCGGCCCCTGCGGCGAGGGCTTCGTGCGCATGAGTTACGCGACGAGCTACGAGCAGATTGAGCTGGCTGCCCGGCGCATCGCCGCGTTCGTCCGGTCGCGCGGGCGCTGACGTCCGCCAGATGTGCTATACTATCCGCCATCATGTCAGACATCCGCGTTCGCTTCGCCCCGTCGCCGACGGGCAAGGTCCACATCGGCAACATCCGTGCCGCCATCTACAACTGGCTCTACGCCCGCCACACGGGCGGGAAGTTCCTGCTGCGCATTGAGGACACCGACCTCGAACGTTCGACGCCCGAGGCGATCCAGGCGCTGCTGGAGTGCATGGAATGGCTGGGGCTCGACTACGACGAACCCGCCGTGTACCAGACGAAGAACCTCGCCCGCCACCTTGCGTGCGTGCAGCGGCTCCTCGCCTCCGGCCGCGCCTACGAATGCGAGCGCACGAGCCGCGACGGCAAGACGGGCAAGGTCGTCATGTTCCGGATGCCGAAGGAGGGCGTCCTCGCGTACGACGACCTCGTGAAGGGGCACATGGAGAAGAAGGCCGAGGACGTGCAGGACTTCGCGATCGTCCGTTCCGACGGCTCGCCGATTTTCCACCTCGCGAACGTCGTGGACGACATCGACCAGGGCATCACGCACGTGATCCGGGGCGACGACCACGTGGAGAACACCTTCAAGCACATCGAGCTCTTCAAGGCGCTCGGCGCGCAGCCGCCGACGTACGGCCATCTCTCGATGATCGTGAACGCCCAGGGCAAGCCCTACTCGAAGCGCGACGGCGCGGCGTTCGTGGGCGAGTTCCGCGAGAACGGCTACCTCCCGGAGGCGCTGTTCAACTACCTGCTCCTCCTCGGGTGGAATCCCGGCGACGAGCGCGAGGTGCTAACGCGCGAAGAGATGATCCAGCTGTTCGACATCGAGAAGGTCCACGTCACGGCGGCGAAGTTCGACATCAAGAAGCTCCAGTGGATGAACGGCGAGTACATCCGCCGCACGCCGAAGGAGACGTACCGCGCCGAGCTGCTGAAGCGCGTGGCGGCGGCGGGGCTCGCGGTGCCCGAGGGCTTCAACCTCGATCTGCTCGTCGACCAGCTGCAGATCCGCACGAAGTTCTGGAGCGACATCCCCGGCAACTGCGCCTATTTCTTCACGGACGACTATCCGTTCGACGAAAAGGCCGTCGAGAAGCGCCTGAAGAAGGAGGGCGTGAAGGACCTGCTCCTCGACCTCGCCAACCGCTTCGAGGCGCTGGAGCCGTTCACGGCCGCCGCCGGCGAGGCGATGGTGAAGGAACTCGCGCAGGGACAGGGCATGGGACCGTGGGTCCACCCCATCCGCGTGGCCGTCTCGGGACGCGGCGAGGGCATCGGCCTCTTCGAGACGTGCGAACTCCTGGGCAAGGAAAAGACGGTTGCCCGCTTGCGTCGTGCCGCCAATATGGTATAATACGCCACTCTTATGGGACAATTAGAAGAATCTTCCGAGCTCACGCTCGACTTCACGAAGCTGGAGAAGGTCGGCCGTCAGGTCGCCGACACGCGCGCGGCCGGTACGGCGCCGTGCGATCCGGGCGTCATTCCGGTCGCGGTGCAGAACGCCGACACGAAGGAGGTCATTCTCGTCGCGTACACGAACGAGTATGCGATGAAGGAATCCTTCGCGAAGCGCAAGCTCATCCTCTGGTCCACGAGCCGCAACACGCTCTGGTTCAAGGGCGAGACGAGCGGCGAGACGTTCGACCTGCTGGAGGCGTACGTGAACTGCGAGCAGAATTCGCTCCTGTACATCGTGCGTCCGTGCCGGGGCGGCATCTGCCATACGAAGAACAAGGCGGGCGCGCCGCGTAACTGCTACTACCGGAAGATCGACTTCGAGACGCTGAAGCTGACGTTCGTCGATCCCTGAGCGTGGCGTGCTTCTTGAACGAGGTCGGCGGTTGTCGTCTGTGACTGAAAGGAAAAGGTAAGGAAAATGAGCATCTTGATTGGGTTTCTCTATGTGGTCGAAGTCATCGTGTGTCTGCTGCTCGCGCTTGTCGTGATGCTGCAGAAGCCGAAGGAGGGTGGCCTGGGCGGCCTTGCCGGCGGCATGGGCGAGGCGGTGTTCGGCGCGAACGCCGGCAACGTGCTCATCAAGGTGACGGCCTGGCTGGGCGCGATCTTCCTGATCAACACGCTTGCGCTGGCGCGGTTCACGTCCAAGAGCGACCCGCATGCCGGGTCCGTGATGGCGGGTGAACAGGCCCCGGTCCAGCGTGAGGCGGCGCCGCAGCCGTTGAGCCTCGACCCCGAGGCCCTGAACCAGACTACGGCCCCCGCCGCCGCTCCGGCGGCACAGCCTGCGGCTCCGACTCCCGCCGCGCAGCCCGCTCCCGCCCCTGCGAAGCCCGCCGCACCGGCGGCTGCCCCCGCGAAGCCCGTCGCCCCTGCGTCCGCGCAGCCCGCTCCGGCTGCAAAGTAAAGCGGATCCCCATCGGGTGTGAGATCGCGGTCGCGCAGGTGCGTGGCCGCGTTTCTTTTTGTGTTGGCGCACGTTTTGGAGTGGGAGGGGGGTGGCGCGCGAAGTACCCGCGCCGCCCTCGGCGCGTGGCGTCCTGGGGCGGTAGTAACAGGGGAGGGACGCCCTTGTCGCGTCCGGGCTTTGTGCACTGGCTTCCGGTTATGGTATACTTTCAAACCGTAAAGCGGTTCTGTGTTCTTGTGGTGTGAGTGGAAAAGGAGGAAAACTGGATGAAGAAGGCGGTTGCGAAGGTGTTGGGAAAGGTCCTGGTTGGCGGACGCCGGTTCTGGGCCATTCACCTCTGTGCCGTTGCGCTTGCCGTTCTCCTTGTGCTGGCGAACCACGATGCTGCCAGTGATGAGTTTGCCGTCAAGGTGTCGCAGGGAATTTTCTGGGGGGCCTTGGCGGGCTTGTTCGTCCAGTTCCTTTACGAGTGGCGCGGATGGCCCTGGCGTGATCTTGGGGTCGGTGTCACCACGCTCGTGATTGGGTCGCTGGGGTGCTGGTTCTGGTTTACGCTTGTCGAGGGGACGCCGCGTTTTCGGTTCTGGGGCATGTTCTACTACGGAACGTGCTTCTCCCTGGTCGCCGCATCCGTGGCCGTCCTGTACCGGATTGCGGATGTACGTTCGCTCGTTTCGCGCCTGACGCTCAACGCGCTCGGGGCCAGCGGTTCGGCGATGGTTGTCACCTCTAGCCTGATGCTGTGTCTCCTCGCGTTCGACAAGCTGGTCGTGCCGGTGGACGGTCGGCTCTATGGCGATGTCGCGGGTGTGTCCTGGATCATCCTGCTGTCCGTCGGCTTCTTCTCGTTTCTTCCCGACAGCAACCCGGATGATGGTTCGTCCGATCGGGCGACGGCGTTCCTGTTCTGGCTGCTTCTTCCGGCCGCGCTTCTGCTGCTGGGCATCGTTTCCGATAAGGCTTCCGGGAGAAGGAGCGCGCCTGGACGCATGACATCTGTTACCGCCTCCGTTTCCGGGGATGGCTTTCTGCCTCTCACGGGTTCCCTGCGGATTCGATTCGTGAATTGTCTGGATGTCTGTCGTGAATCGAAGCAGGAACGCTGGCGGGTGCGGATACCGACGTCGGGTGATCGTCCAAAGGAAAGTTTCGACGTCACGGCACAGGTTGAGAGCCTGTTCCGGGGAGCGGGGTGGGACGGTATTCTGGCCGACGAATCGAAACCGGTCATTCAAGCGGCCGAAGCCGTGTGGGAACTCCGTCCGGGCCTGTCGTTGGTATTTGAATCGGCTTCGTTCTCCGGAAAGACGGGTACGAAAGTCCGGCGTTTCCGCCTGTTGCGATGCGCCCTCGTCCTGAAGCCGGACGGGGAACCGTCAAAGGCGAAATGAAGGCATTGGAAGAGGACGGACAATGATGTACATGGGTACGGGAGATGTCGTGGCAAGTTCACTTCTGGCCGGAATCGGCGCATGGGCGTGGCTGTACCGACGGCATCCTGTCGGTGGCAAGACATGGGCGTTTCGCATTGTGCCGCCCGGAATGGTTCTGCTTCGCGTGGTTGGCGGTGAATGGCCGTCTGCCGTTGGCGGACTGGCGTTGATCCTCGTGGCGTATGCGTTTGCCGCGTATCGTGGCGGTTGGCGTCTGGAATATCCGGAGAACCGCTGCCTCAACGGCCTTTGGTGGACCCTGCATGTTGTCGTCTATTTTCTGATGGCGCTTGTGCTTTGTGGGCTCTTGGTCGGAATCGTCCTGACGGGCGTTCGCTTCTCGCCGTTTGCATCGGAGGGGGATTGGCCGTGGACAAAGGGGCGGGTGACGGAGGCGTTGCCGTTTGCCGTTGAGTATCGGCGTGCCAAGACGCTTTGCGCGGAATATGACAAGCGGGTCTTGTTCAAGTCCGGCAGGAGGGTCGGCCTCCTGATGGACACGTGTGGGTACGGTCCGTTTCGTGTCTACCGGCTGAAGGATGGTACATACTGCCTGGAAGACGGCTTCGGTATGGCGAACAACATACGCCATCAGCGGGTGGACGTGAAAAGGGAAACGGTGGAGCTGAAGTTGCGAGGCGCCTGGTATGCGATACCGGACAGCGGGCTTATCCGGGGCTACGGAGGTGTGCCGGGAAGTCTCAGTCTGACGTTCTCGATGTATCCGGGCGGCGATCTCAACGATGAGGAGGGGTGGGACGTGGACGTCACGGGGACACCCGTCGGCGATTCGCTCGACGGAATGGAGCTGATCGGCGAAATCGGGACTTCGGGTCGTTTCTTCAGTCTCGAAGATTGACAGGACACGGGTAGGGAAGATACTGAAACGGCTACTTTACAGGTGAGATTATGAAGCGGAAAAATCTCATGCCGTTCCGAGGCGAAGTCACGCCAATCATTCTGCGGAGCCCCGATGCACAATGACTCGGTACACTCAGGTTCGTCCCTCCCGGGCGGTACGTTGCCTTCTCCCGATGAGGAAATGACGGTCCGGCGGCCGTGCCGGGCTTTTGCTATAATACCTCCTTCTACGTGAAGGAGAGCGTGATGGAAGGAACGAAACTGCGGACAATTGGAGAGGCCCTGCCGAAGACCGATGCGGCGGGGCGTCCCGTCTTGGCGGCCATCGCGAACAACATGGTCGTGCCGCTCGCGGCGCCGCTGATCGGCGCGCCGACGCTGAGGCCGCTCACGCGCGCCGACGCGCAGGGTTTCGAGGTTGACCGCAACTCGCTCGTCTTCATGCTCGCGAAGTGCGCGAACGAGCTTTTCCCGCGCGGGACGTTCCGCGTGCGGCATTCCGTCGGCGCCGCGCTCTGGTGTACGCTGGAACCCGAACGGGGCGCGGACGGGGCGGCCGCGCAGCCGCTGGACCCGACGGCGCTCGTGGCGCGCCTGCGCCCCGCGATGGCCGCGCTCCAGGCGGCCGACCTCCCGATTTCCGTGGAGCCCGTCCCCTACGGGGACGCCGTGGCGCTCTTCGAGGGCCTGGGCCGCGTGGACGAGGTGAACCTGCTGCGGCACCGCAATCCGCCCGTCGTGCCGCTTTCCCGCTGCGGCGACTTCCGCGCGCTCAGCCAGACGACGCTTGCGCCCCGCACGGGCGCGGTGGGGCCCTACGAACTCGTGCCCGTGGACGACGGCCTCGTCCTCAACGTCTCCTCCGCCGAGAATCCGGACGTGGTGGAGCCGCTTCCGTACGTCGAGCCCTACGTCAAGGTGTTCCGCCGCCAGTGCGCCCGCACGGCCATCACGGGCGTCGAGACGGTCGGCGACCTGAACCAGATCATCCTGGACCGCCGCTTCGACGTCTTCGTGCGCACCGTCGAGGCCCTGCAGACGAAGGACCTTGCGGGCATCGCGGACCAGATCGCGGCGCGCAAGCCGACGGTGCGGCTCGTCCTCCTCGCCGGCCCCTCCTCCGCCGGCAAGACGACGACGGCCCACCGCCGCTGCACGCAGCTGCGCGTGAACGGCCTGCGCCCCGTCCTCCTGTCCACCGACGACTACTTCGTGGGCGATGCGCGTAACCCGCGCGACGCGGACGGGAACCTCGACTACGAGACCGTGGACGCCGTGGACGCCGTGCGCCTCGCCGCCGACCTGAACGCGCTCTTCGCCGGCCGTCCGGTCCATCTGCGGAAGTTCGACTTCCTCCTGCACGACGGTTCCGACGCCGAGGCGGAGACGCAGATGGACGCCTCGGGCGTCGTGGTGCTCGAAGGCATCCACGCGCTCAACCCGCGCCTCACGCGTGGCGTCGCGGACGAGCTGAAGTTCCGCGTCTACCTCAACGCGCTCACCCAGCTCGTGCTCGATTCCTGCAACCGCCTCTCCGCCACGGACACGCGCCTCCTGCGGCGTCTTGTGCGCGACTACAACTTCCGGGGCTGTTCGCCGCTCAAGACCTTCGCCCTCTGGCCGAACGTCGTCGCCGGCGAGCGCAGGTGGATCTACCCCTACCAGAACCGGGCGGACGCCGTCTTCAACTCGTCCCTCGACTACGAGCTCGCCGTTCTGAAGCCGTATGCCGTCCAGCTCCTCGACCAGGTGAAGCCGTGGGACGCCGCATTCCTCGAAGCGCGCCGCCTCTCCGGTATCCTCCACAACGTCACCCTCGCGAAGGCGGACGCCGTGCCCGGCGACTCGATCCTCCGCGAGACGATCGGCGGCAGCCAGCTCGCGTATTGAGGGAACGTGCCATGCGCAGATACCTGAGTCTCTTCTGGGAGTTCCTGAAGATCTCGCTCTTCGTGGTGGGCGGCGGCTACGCGATCATCGTCGTCGCGGACGAGGTGTTCGGCCGCAGGCTCAAGTGGCTGAAGGAGGGCGAACTGCTGGACCACCTGCCCGTCTTCCAGATGGTGCCCGGCCTCATCGCGGGCAACACGGCGATCTACACGGGGCTGAAGGTCGCGGGGCGCCTCGGCGCGGTCGTCGCGCTCGTCGCCGTCGCGCTGCCGTCGTTTCTCATCTTCCTCGGTGTCTCGTGCGGCTATGCGTTCCTGCCGGTGGGGAACCCGTGGGTGGAGAGCGCGCTGCTGGGGCTGCGCGCCGCGTTGACGGGCGTCGTGTTCGGCACGCTCGTGAAGAGCTGGCGGCGGAGCGTCGTGGGGGCGTACGGCTACGTGACGGTGGCGGTGGCGTCCGCCCTGCTGGTCGGATGCGGCGTGACCGTGGTGGCCGTGCTGCTGGCGGCGATGGCGGCGGGTATCCTCTGGGCGTTTGGTGGCGGGGCGATGCCGTCCCGCGACGATGCGTCCGGCGGCATCGCGCCCGCGCCCCTGCCGCCCGCGCGCCGGATGCTCCTCGCCGTCGGCGGGCTCGCCGCGCTTGCGGCGGTGACGCTCGCGTGCGGACGCATCTTCTGGACGTTCGTGAAGTTCGGCCTCCTCGGCTTCGGCGGCGGCTTCGTGCTCGTGCCGATCTACCTGCAGGAGTTCGTCGGACCGGCGGCGCCGTCGCTCCAGCTCGCCACCGAGGAGTTCTCGAACCTCATGGCGCTCACGCAGGTGACGCCGGGTCCCGTGAGCGTGAACGCGGCGACGTTCTTCGGCTACCGGCTGGGGGGCGTGTTCGGCGGCGCGGTCGCGACGGCCGCGCTGCTGCTGCCGTCCCTCTTCCTGCTGACGCTCGCGCTGACGGGGATCGAGCGGTGGAAGCGCAGCCGGTTCGTGCAGGGGCTCCTCTGGGGCGTGAAGCCGGCGACGAACGCGCTCATGCTGAAGGCGGGGATCGTGTTCGCGGGCATGAGCGTCTGGACGTGGTCGGGCGGGGCGGCGTTCACGGTCCATCCCCTCGCGATCGCGCTCGCCGTCTTTGCGGGCTGGGCGCTCGTGAAGGGGCGGCTCTCGATCATGTCCGCCATCTTCCTCTGCGCGGCCCTCGGCGCCGCCGCGCACGCAGTCGGAATCGGGGGCTAAGTCGCCCCTACGGGGCTTTAAGTAATTAAGTAATTTAAGTAGTTGAGTAGTTAAGTGGTTAAGTGGTTAAGTGGTTAAGTGGTGAAGTCGTTGAGGGGTATGAAGAAGAACAGGATGCCGGGGATTCGGATCCTGCATGAGGATCAAGATGTCATCGTCGTCGAGAAGGCGGCGGGGGTTCTCGCGCAGGAGGTGGACGGTGCGTACAGCGTGGAAGGGGCCCTGACGGACTATGTGCGCAAGGGGCAGTGGAAGAGCGCGCGGCGCGTCTACCTGGTCCACCGCCTTGACGGCAGGACGAGCGGCGTCATGATGGTCGCGAAGAACGAACGCGCGCAGACGTGGCTGCGCGACCACTGGAAAGAGGTGACCACGAAGGTCTACCTCGCGCGGGTCGAGGGCACGCTGGATGCGCCGGAAGGCGTCTTCGAGAGCTACCTGCGCGAAGACGGGAGGCACTTCGTGCGGAGCGTGGAGAATCCCAAATACGGCAAGCTCGCCCGCACGGAGTGGCGGGTCGTGGCGGAGCCGGGGACGAAGCCCCGTGGGCGGCGTCCTCCCTCCACGCCCGTCGAGGTGACGCTCGGGAGCGGACGCAAGAACCAGATCCGCGTCCACTTCGCGGAGGCGGGGCATCCGGTCGTGGGGGACGCGAAGTACGGCCACGGGCGGCGCGGGGACGTGCTCTGCCTCCATGCCTGGAAGCTCGCCTTCCGGCATCCGCGCACGGGCGAGCTCCTGTCGTTCGCGTCCGATCCGCCCGCGTGGTGGTGACGGGCCGTGGCCGCGATTTTGCGCATTTCCCCCTATCCCCCTCCGAAGGGATGTGATATACTAACCATTCACCTCGCCTTCGAAACAGTTAACAAAGTGGTCGCTTACCACACTTCATTCGCGGCGAAACCGTTGATTTTCGTATCCGTTCGTTTTGATTCACTTCCGTGCAGAAGCACAACTGAAAGGTAAGCCAATGAAAGCAGAGCGCAAGGTATTCGGCAAGCTGCAGAATACGTACGACCCGCCGGACCTGATCGAGATCCAGACGAAGTCCTACAACGACTTCCTCCAGGAGAACGTGCCGCCCGCGAAGCGCGCGGAGCAGGGGCTGCAGGCGATCTTCCACGAGATCTTCCCGGTTGCGAGCTATGACGGGCGCTATGTGCTGGACTTCGTCAAGTACCAGCTCGGCGAGCCGAAGTTCACCTACCAGCAGGCGCTCTACGAGGCCGAGACGTACGCGAAGCCGCTGCAGGCGACGTTCGTCCTCAAGGACGGCGAGGTCACGAAGACGGAGGACGTGTTCCTCGGCGAGATCCCGGCGATGACGGAGGACGGCGCGTTCGTGATCAACGGCGCGGAGCGCGTGATCGTGTCGCAGCTGCACCGCTCGCCGGGCATCAGCACCGAGCGCACCGTCCACGCGAACGGCCAGCCGCTCCTCAGCGTGCGCATCATCCCGGACCGCGGCTCGTGGATCGAGATCATGTTCGACACGAACGACGTGATGTGGTGCTTCATGGACCAGCGCCGCCGCCGCCGGAAGTTCTTCGCGACGACGCTGCTGCGCGCGCTCGGCTACGGGTCGGACGAGGACATCCTCAAGCTCTTCTACGACTTCAGGACGCTCGAAACGGGGAAGAAGTGGACCGAGAAGGAGCTCCACATGCTCGTGATGAAGGCGGACCTCGTGGACACCGAGTCCAAGGACGCCGTCATCGCGCGCCGCTACGACCCCTGCACGCCCGCGCTGATGGAGCAGATCGCCGCCGCCGGTGTCGGCCGCGTGGAGGTGGTGGACGTGTCCGTGGACAACGGCACGCTCATCAAGACCCTCCGCGAGGACGCCAAGATCGGCATCCACAACGAGGAGGACGCCCTCAAGGACATCTACAAGCGCATGCGCCCGGGCGACCCGCCCACCGCCGTCAACGCGAAGCAGATGATCCACAAGCTCTTCTTCGAGCTCGCCCACTACGACCTCGGCTACGTGGGTCGCCACAAGATCAACAAGAAGCTCGGCCTTTCGGGCATCGTGCCGGAGGAGCTGCGCACGCTCTACACGAACGGCATCGAGGTGATCGAGGCGATCCGCCTGCTCCTCAAGATCTTCATGGGCCGCGAGCAGGTGGACGACATCGACCACCTCGGCAACCGCCGCGTCCGCACGACGGGCGAGCTGCTGGAGAACCAGTGCCGCGTGGGCCTCGCCCGCACGGAGCGCCTGATCCGCGAGCGCATGACGATCCACGACGTGCAGAACCAGGGCCCGCTCACGCCGCAGCGCCTCGTCAACTCGAAGACGTTCTCGGCGGTGATCTCGGACTTCTTCAGCCGGTCGCAGCTGAGCCAGTTCATGGACCAGACGAACCCGCTCTCCGGCCTCGCCCACAAGCGCCGCCTCTCCGCCCTCGGCCCCGGCGGCCTCTCCCGCGAGCGCGCGGGCTTCGAGGTGCGCGACGTACACCCGTCCCACTACGGCCGCATCTGCCCGATCGAGACGCCCGAAGGCCCGAACATCGGCCTCATCTCCTCGCTCGGCCTCTACGCGAAGATCAACCGCTTCGGCTTCATCGAGACGCCCTACCGCGTCGTGCGCGACGGCAAGGTGACGGACACGGTCGAGTACCTGCCCGCCGACGTGGAGGAGCAGTACGTCATCGCCCAGGCGAACGCCCCGCTCAACGCGGACCGCACGTTCGCCGAGAAGAAGGTGACCTGCCGCTACAGGACCGAGTTCTGCGACAAGCCCGCCGCCGAGGTCCAGTACATGGACGTGGCGCCGATGCAGGTGATCTCGATCGCCGCCGGCCTCATCCCGTTCCTCGAACACGACGACGCAAACCGCGCGCTCATGGGCGCGAACATGATGCGCCAGGGCGTGCCGCTCCTCCGCAGCGAGCGCCCCTACGTGGGCACGGGCCTGGAGGGCGTGGCCGCCAAGGACAGCCGCGTGATCGTCTGCGCCGACCAGCCCGGCACGGTCGCCTACGTCAGCTCCGAGTTCATCATGGTGACGCCCGACGGCACGCTCCCCTCCGGCAAGGCGAAGTTCGACGACAACCCCGCCAAGGGCGTCCGCCGCTACAACCTGCAGAAGTTCCGCCGCTGCAACGCGGGCACCTGCTTCAACCAGAAGCCGATCGTGAAGCACGGCCAGAAGGTGGAGGTGGGCGACTGCCTCGCGGACGGCCCCGCGACCGACCAGGGCGAGCTCGCCCTCGGCAAGAACCTGCTCGTCGCGTTCATGTCGTGGCGCGGGTACAACTTCGAGGACGCCATCCTCGTGAACGAGCGCCTGGTGCGCGAGGACGTGCTCACGTCCCTCCACATCGTCACCTTCGACTGCGGCGCGCGCGACACGAAGCTCGGCGCCGAGGAGATCACGCGCGACATCCCGAACGTGGGCGAGGACGCGCTGCGGAACCTCGGGCCCGACGGCATCGTGCGCGTCGGCGCCGAGGTCCACCCGGGCGACATCCTCGTGGGCAAGGTCACGCCGAAGGGCGAGACGGAGCTCTCCCCCGAGGAGCGCCTGCTGCGCGCCATCTTCGCCGAGAAGGCGGCGGACGTACGCGACACCTCCCTCACCGTGCCGCCGGGCACGACGGGCGTCGTGATGGCGGTGAAGGTGACGACGGCCCAGCAGATGGCGCGCACCTCCGCCGGCGACAGCGAGGAGGAGAAGGGCGCCCGCAAGGCCCAGCGCGAGGCCGAGAAGAAGCGCGAGACGCAGCGCCGGCAGCTGGAGGCCGATCTCACGACGGCGCTCTCGAATCGGCTGTTGAACGAGAAGATCCCGCTTGACGTGATGGACGCCGAGACGGGCGAGATCCTCATCCCCGCGAACCGCAAGATCACGAAGGCCCTGCTCGGCAAGCTCGCCAAGGCGCATGACCGCTACCAGATGCCCGAGTGCCCGAAGCGGGAGCAGATCGAGGAGATCATCGCCCAGTTCGAGCCGCAGTTCGCGGCGATCTCCGACGCGGCCGCCGAGGGCGACGGCTTCGAGGACGACCTGGGCAACGAGGGCGGCGTCGTCAAGAACGTGCGCGTCTTCCTCGTCGACAAGAAGAACCTCTCCGTCGGCGACAAGATGGCCGGCCGCCACGGCAACAAGGGCTGCATCTCGCGCATCCTGCCGAGCTGCGACATGCCGTTCCTGCCGGACGGCACGCCGCTCGACATCGTGCTGAACCCGCTGGGCGTGCCGTCCCGCATGAACCTCGGCCAGCTCTTCGAGACCTACCTCGGCCTCGCGTGCCGCCTGTGCGGCTTCCACGCGGCGACGCCCGTCTTCGACGGCGTGCAGGAGTACGAAATCGACGAGGCGCTGCGCGAGGCGCGCAAGGTGCAGGAGAAGGAGGAGGGCTCCGCCGCCTGGATCAACACCGACGGCAAGACGGTGCTCTACGACGGCATGACGGGCGAGCCCTTCGCCCAGCGCGTCGTGGTGGGCGTGATCTACATGCTCAAGCTCCACCACCTCGTGACGGACAAGATCCACGCCCGCGCGATCGGCCCCTACTCGCTCGTCACCCAGCAGCCGCTGGGCGGCAAGGCGCAGCTCGGCGGCCAGCGCATGGGCGAGATGGAGGTGTGGGCGCTGGAGGCGTACGGCGTCGCGTACGCGCTGCAGGAACTGCTCACCGTCAAGTCCGACGACGTGCAGGGCCGCACCCGCATCTACGAGTCGATCGTCAAGGGCCAGAACGTGCTCGAATCGGGCATGCCGGAGTCCTTCTCGGTGCTCATCCACGAGCTGCGCGGCCTCTGCCTCGACATGCAGCTCCTCGGCGGCGACGCCGACAAGCCCGCCCGCCCCGCGTCGCCCGCCGCGCCCGCGGCCGCCGCCGCCACGCCGTCGCCCGTCGCCGAGTTCGGCGGCATCACCCTCTAATTCCGTGAACAGGAGAACGCTGGAATGAATCCCTACAACACGAGCGAAATCTTCGGCGGCCAGTACAATGCGTCCATCCACTACGACGCGGTGAAGGTGTCGCTGGCCTCCTCCGAGACGATCCGCGCCTGGTCCAAGGGCGAGGTGAAGAACCCCGAGACGATCAACTACCGCACCTACCGCCCCGAGAAGGACGGCCTCTTCTGCGAGAAGATCTTCGGGCCGACCCACGACTGGGAGTGCGCGTGCGGCAAGTACAAGCGCATCAAGAACAAGGGCATGATCTGCGACCGCTGCGGCGTGGAGGTGACGCTCGCCTCGGTGCGCCGCCAGCGCATGGGCCACGTGGAGCTCGCCGTGCCGGTGAGCCACATCTGGTTCTTCAAGTGCAACCCGAGCCGCATCGGCCTCATCCTGGACAAGACGTCGAACGAGCTTGAGCGCGTGCTGTACTACCAGGACTGGATCGTGGTCCAGCCCGGCAGCACGCCCTTCCAGACGGGCCAGATCCTCAACGAGGACGAGTACAACGAGGCGTGCGCGAAGTACGGCGACGAGTTCAAGGCCGAAATGGGCGCCTCCGCCGTGCGCAAGCTCCTGCACGCCATCGACCTCCAGAAGCTCATGGTCGAGCTTGAGGACCAGATGCAGAACACGCGCTCCAAGCAGAACCGCAAGAAGATCGCCAAGCGCATGAAGGTGGTGGACGGCTTCCTCGCCTCCGGCGGCAAGCCGGAGTGGATGATCCTCGACGTGCTGCCCGTCATCCCGCCGGAACTCCGCCCGCTCGTGCCGCTGGACGGCGGCCGCTTCGCGACGAGCGACCTGAACGACCTCTACCGCCGCGTGATCAACCGTAACAACCGCCTCAAGAACCTGCTCGCGCTCAAGACGCCGGACGTCATCATCCGCAACGAGAAGCGCATGCTGCAGGAGGCCGTCGACGCGGTGTTCGACAACGGCCGCCACGGCCGCGCCGTGACCGGCCCCGGCAACCGCCCGCTCAAGTCCCTCTCCGAGATCCTCAAGGGCAAGACGGGCCGCTTCCGCCAGAACCTGCTCGGCAAGCGCGTCGACTACTCCGGCCGCTCCGTGATCGTCGTCGGCC
Organism: uncultured Kiritimatiellota bacterium; assembly: GCA_934667295.1. Lineage (GTDB taxonomy): Bacteria > Verrucomicrobiota > Kiritimatiellia > RFP12 > UBA1067 > RUG572. The sequence continues at coordinate 6,764 of CAKULR010000004.1, read as the reverse complement.
CCGAGCTCAAGCTGCCGCAGTGCGGCCTGCCGAAGGAGATGGCCCTGCGCCTCTTCGAGCCGTTCATCATCCGCTCGCTCAAGGACAAGGGCATCTGCCACACGGTGCGCACCGCGCGCAAGATGATCGAGCGCCACGACGACCAGGTGTGGGACATCCTCGAAGAGGTCACGAAGGACAAGACGGTCTTCCTGAACCGCGCCCCCACGCTCCACCGCCTCTCGATCCAGGCGTTCGAGCCCGTGCTCGTGGAGGGCAAGGCCATCCGCCTGCACCCGATGGTCTGCACGCCGTTCAACGCCGACTTCGACGGCGACCAGATGGCCGTCCACGTGCCGCTCTCGATCGAGGCGCAGATGGAAAGCCGCCTCATGATGCTCGCGGCGACCTCCATCTTCTCCCCGGCGTCCGGCAAGTCCGTGATGACCCCGACGCAGGACGTCTGCCTCGGCCTCTACTTCCTCACCACGCCCGGCCAGGCCGAGAAGCTGTCCGGCCACATTCCCGGCAAGTATGCGTTCGCGGACGAGCATCTGCCGCTCTTCAACGACATCGGCGAGGTCGAGTTCGGCATCGCCGAGAAGGCGATCGGCTACCACACGCCGATCCGCTTCCGCAACCCGGACTACGGCATGGCGGGCCGCCCCCACGGCGACCCCTCGAAGAGCACGATCGTCACCACGGCGGGCCGCGTGATCTTCAACGCGATCTTCCCCGAGGCGATGGGCTTCTGGAACGACAAGGTGACGAAGTCCACGATCGGCAACCTGATCCTCGACTGCCACCGCGTCGCGGGCCACGACGCCGCCGTGAAGCTGATCGACGACCTCAAGAACCTCGGCTACAACTACGTCACCGTCTCCGGCGCGTCCATGGGCCTCAAGGACATGATCCGCCCGGCCGTGAAGGACGACGTGATCGCCAAGAGCGCCGCCGAGGTCGCGAAGATCGAGGGCCAGTTCCAGCAGGGCATCATCACCGCCGGCGAACGCCACAACAAGATCGTCGACGTGTGGTCCGCCGCCACCGAGAAGGTGGGCGACGAGCTCTACAAGACGATCGACCGGAACATCTCGAAGGAGAACCCGAAGCCGACGGAACTCAACCCGATCTTCATGATGGTGGACTCCAAGGCCCGTGGCTCGAAGCTCCAGATCCGCCAGCTCGCCGGCATGCGCGGCCTCATGGCCGACCCGTCCGGCAACATCATCGAGCGCCCGATCACCGCCTCGTTCCGCGAGGGCCTGTCGGTGCTCGAATACTTCATCTCGTCCCACGGCGCCCGCAAGGGCCTCGCCGACACGGCCCTGAAGACGGCCGACGCCGGCTACCTCACGCGCAAGCTCGTGGACGTGTCGCAGGACGTCATCATCTCCCAGGAGGACTGCAACACCGTCAACGGCATCGAGGTCTCCGCCATCGTCGAGGGCGACGAGGTCAAGGCCACCCTCGCGAGCCGCGTGCTCGGCCGCACGGCCCTCTACGAGATCGTCGACCCCAAGACGCAGGAGACGATCGTCGAGGCCAACGCCGAGATCGACGAGGCCGCCTGCGAGCGCATCACCAAGGCGGGCGTCGAGACGGTGTGGATCCGCTCGGGCCTCACCTGCGACGCCGAGCACGGCATGTGCGCGAAGTGCTACGGCCGCGACCTCTCCACGGGGCGGCAGGTCGAGATCGGCACGGCGGTGGGCATCATCGCCGCCCAGTCCATCGGCGAGCCCGGCACGCAGCTGACGATGCGGACGTTCCACATCGGCGGCACGGCCTCCATGACCGCGAAGGTGCCGGAGATCGTGCTGAAGAACGACGGCATCGCCAAGTTCGTCGACGTCCGCAAGGTGCGGAACGACGAGGGCAAGGAAGTCGTCCTCAACAAGAACGGCACGCTCGAAATCTGGACGAAGCCCGAGGAGAAGGGCGGCGCCCGCCTCGACAGCTACCAGCTGCAGATGGGCTCCGTGCTCCTCTGCGAGGACGGCGCGGCCGTCAAGAAGGGCGAGAAGGTCGCCTCCTGGGATCCGCACTCCGTGCCGGTCCTCTCCGAGGAGCACGGCACGGTCACCTTCGTGGACTTCGAGGAGGACATCTCCGTCAAGAGCGAGACCGACCGCGCCACGGGCGCGAAGACCCTCGTCGTGCTCGACACGAAGGAGTCCAACCTCCACCCGCGCATCGAGATCCGCGGCAAGGGGGCCGACGGCTCGCCGAACGCGCTCCTCGACAGCCACGACATCCCGACGGGCGCCATCGTCATGGTGCGCGACGGCATGAAGGCGTCCCCGGGCATGCTGCTCGCGAAGACGCCGCGCGAGGAGGCCAAGACCCGCGACATCACGGGCGGCCTGCCGCGCGTGGCGGAGCTCTTCGAGGCGCGCCAGCCCAAGGACGCCGCCGAGATCTCCAAGATCGAGGGCGTCGTCGACTTCGGCGAGAACACGCGCGGCAAGCGCACGCTGCTCGTGAAGGACGACATCACCGGCCAGGTCGAGGAACACCTCATCCCGATGGGCAAGCAGATCGTCGTCTTCAAGGGCGACCGCGTGAAGAAGGGCCAGCAGCTCACCGAAGGCCCGATCATCCCGCAGGAGATCCTGGAGGTGTCCGGTCCGCAGGAGCTCGAAAAGTACCTCGTCAACGAAGTGCAGCAGGTCTACCGCCTCCAGGGCGTGGAGATCAACGACAAGCACATCGAGATCATCGTCCGCCAGATGCTCCGCAAGGTGCGCATCACGAACCCGGGCGACACGGACTTCCTGTGGAACGAGCAGATCACCCGCCAGACGTTCCTGCGCGTGAACGAGCAGATGATGGCGGAGGGCCGCCGCCCGGCGGAGGCCCAGCCCGCGCTCCTCGGCATCACGAAGGCCGCGCTCGAAACCGACTCCTTCATCTCCGCCGCGTCCTTCCAGGACACGACGCGCGTCCTCACCGAGGCCGCGACGATGGGCCGCGTGGACGAGCTGCGCGGCTTCAAGGAGAACGTCATCCTCGGCCACCTCATCCCCGGCGGCACCGGCTTCCCGCTCCACCGCTACCTCAAGCTCGTGCCGCTCTGCGAGCCGATCTCCGACGCGGAGATGGAGGAGCTGCGCCGCGAGGCGAAGGCGAAGCTGGACGCCCTCTTCGGCACCACGCCGATCCCGCAGGAGGAGGAGGAGGAGAACGAGCCCGCCTTCCAGATCGCGACGGACCAGCAGTTCGCCCAGGCCCCCGCCGGACAGGCCCCGGACCAGACCGTGGACGGCTACTCCGCTGACGATGCCGCCTTCCCGGCCGGAGACGGCGAATAAGGGATGAAGACCAAGCAGTTCTGGTACCCTCTCCCCACGCGCCTCATCGCGCAGCATCCTTCGGAGAAGCGCGGCGATGACCGCATGATGGTGCTCCACCGCGACACGGGCGTGGTGGAGCACCGCCGGATGGCCGACTTCCCGGAGTACGTCACGGCGAACGACCTCCTCGTGGTGAACGACACGAAGGTCTTCCCCGCGCGCCTCCTCGGCATGTGGAGCGATTCGCCGGGTGCGGTGGAGGTCCTGATGGTCTCGCCCGCGACGGATGCGGACTCCCTGGAGGCGCGCGGCGACCGCGCGGGCGAGGTCCTGTCCTGGCGCGTGATGATCGGCTCCGGCCGCCCCGCGCGCGAGGGGCAGGCCGCCGTGTTCGGCCCGAACCGCGAACTGCGCGTCGAACTCGTGAAGAGGGTCGGCGGCGGGATGTGGACGTGCGCGTTCGTCTCGGAGCGCCCGCTGAACGCGCTCCTCGACGAATTCGGCCACACGCCCGTCCCGCCCTACGTCCACCGCGCGGGCACGCGCGAGGAGGAGATGGCCGACCGCGCGCGCTACCAGACCATCTACGCGAAGCACCTCGGCAGCGTGGCGGCCCCCACGGCGGGCCTCCACTTCACCCCCGAGATCTTCGCCGCGCTCGACGCGAAGGGCGTCCGGCGCGTCGCCGTCACCCTCCACGTGGGCCCCGGCACCTTCCGCCCCGTCAAGGCGGAGAACATCGAGGACCACGAGATGGACTTCGAGGCGTTCAACGTCCCCCCCGAGACGGCGGACGCCATCAACGCCTGCAAGGCCCGTGGCGGGCGCGTCTTCTGCGTCGGCTCCACGAGCGTGCGGACGCTGGAGACCGTGGCCGCGCGCGAGAAGGCCCCCGGCGATCCGCTCGTCGTGGGCGGCAGCGGCGCGAGCAACCTCTTCATCTTCCCGCCCTACACGTTCAGGGTGTGCGACTGCATGCTCACGAACTTCCACCTGCCGCAGTCCACGCTCCTCATGATGACGAGCGCCCTCGCGGGCCGCGAGCGGATGCTCTGCGCCTACGCCCTCGCCGTCCGCGCCAACTACCGCTTCTTCTCCTACGGCGACTGCATGCTGATCGTCTAGCGCCGCATCCTTTTCCGTAAACCGTTCAATTCCACAACACAAGGCAAGGTCGTTACAACATGTTTGCACAACTCGTTTCCGGGTCCATCGACTGGTGCGTGCTCGGCTCCTTCGTCGTCTATCTCGTCCTGATGCTCGGCATCGGCTTCCTCTTCTCCAACCGGCAGGAGAACATGGGGGACTACTTCCTCGGCGGGCGCAAGATGAACAAGTGGGTCGTCGCGCTCTCCGCCCAGGCGAGCGACATGTCCGGCTGGCTGCTGATGGGGCTTCCCGGCGCGATCTTCCTCGGCGGCTTCTCCGAGGCGTGGATCGGCATCGGCCTCGCGATCGGCACGTACCTCAACTGGAAGATCGTCGCGCACCGCCTGCGGCGCTACTCGCAGATCTGCGGCGACTCGATCACGATCCCCGACTTCATCGCGAACCGCTTCCGCGACCGGACGGGCGTCTCGCGCGTGGTGGCGGCCCTCATCATCCTCGTCTTCTTCACCTTCTACACGGCGAGCGGCTTCGTCTCGGCCGCGAAGCTCTTCTCGACGATGTTCCCGATCTCCTACACGTCGTCGCTCTGGATCGGCGCGCTCGTGGTGGTGGGCTACACGCTCCTCGGCGGCTACATGGCGGTGTGCTGGACGGACTTCGTGCAGGGGCTTCTCATGTTCGTCGCGATCGTCCTCGTGCCGGCCGTCGTCGTCTGCAATGCGGGCGGCTTCGCCGCGACGGTGGACCAGCTCAACGTGATCAACGGCAACCTCCTGAACCTCTTCACCTCCGCCTCGACGGGCAAGGCGTGCGGCTTCATCGGTCTTGTGAGCTGCCTCGCCTGGGGGCTCGGCTACTTCGGCATGCCGCACATCCTCGTGCGGTTCATGTCCATCGACAACCCCGCCGAGGTGAAGGGCTCGCGCCGCATCGCGATGACGTGGGTCTTCATCTCCCTCGGCGCGGCGACGGTGCTCGGCCTCGTCTTCCACCTCTACCTGAAGCAGAAGGGGCTCACGCTCGCGGACGTCGGCAACGACCCCGAGAAGTGCTTCATGGTGATGATCAACGGCATCTTCAATACGGGCGTGTGGGCGCGCATCTTCGCGGGCGTCCTCCTCTCGGCGATCATGGCGGCGATCATGTCGACGGCCGACTCGCAGCTGCTCGTCTCGGCGTCGTCCTTCACGAACGACCTCTACGGGCGCGTGAAGAAGGGGGCTTCGAACCGGGAACTCGTCCTCGTCTCGCGCCTCGCCGTGGCGGCGGTGGCGATCGTGGCGGCGGCGCTCGCGATGAACACGGAGTCGGACTTCTTCAAGGTCGTGATGAAGATGGTGAGCTTCGCGTGGGCGGGTTTCGGCGCGTCGTTCGGTCCGCTCATCCTCCTCGCCCTCTTCTGGAAGCGCGTCAACCTCGCGGGCGCCGTGGGCGGCATGGTCGTGGGCGCGGCGACGTGCTTCGTGTGGAAGTTCGTCCTCGCGGCGAAATACGCGGCGGCGCATCCGATCTTCAACCTCTACGAGCTCGCGCCGGGCTTCCTGCTCGCGTTCGTCGTGACGGTCGTCGTCTCGCTCGCCACGAAGGCGCCGGCGACCGAAATCGTCGCAGAGTACGAGAAGGTCGACGACGAATAGGCCGTGCCTTCCCCCAGATAACAAGGCCCTCCCAAACAACAAGCCCTCCCAACCGTCCCTCCCGATTCCCCAATCGGGCGGGACGCAATTTATTGCGTCCGTACCCTGGTCCGCCCGCTTGTTGTCAAATACATATCCCGGCACATAACGGCCTTGCACGCATCGCCCCTGCACGCGGTGGCCCGGCGCGCGATGTACCCGCGCCGCCCTCGGCGCGTGGCACCCGAATGCGGCTTTGAGCGGAATTGTTAACTGAGCATTGAACTGAACATTGAGTTGAGCGTTGAACGGCTCGTAAACACGCTGAACACGAACACAGGATTTCGTCCGCACCATAATCTTGCATCGTGTCCGTACCTTCGCCACCACGGCGTGGCTGGCTGGGACGGTGGATACCTACGGGCTTACGGGCTGGAAGGGGACGCAGGAAAACAAGATTACGGTGCGGACGAAATCCTGTTGGTCGGAGAGGCCGGGATAGGACCGAACGGAAAACGGGGAACACCACACGCCAACGGGGAACACCACACGCCGAATCCCGTAGGCGGGGTTTTCGTACACCAGGCCAGCCATCGCAGGGCCAACCGTCTCCGGACCAGCCGTGTCGCTTCCGCGCGACCCCGTTGTACGGCGTTCAAAGCGACCCATATTCGTTCTAGATATATGCAATTTCGGACATTGTTTGAATTATAAAATACCTCAAAAACACGCTTGTCATTGGGGTGCCACGCGCCGAGGGCGG
>CAKULR010000003.1 GCA_934667295.1 uncultured Kiritimatiellota bacterium | reverse complement strand
TGGCGGAGTCGGCGTGGCGGAGTCGGCGTGGCGGAGTCGGCGTGGCGGAGTCGGCGTGGCGGAGTCGGCGTGGCGGAGTCGGCGTGGCGGACGAAACGGAGGCGAGTTGTTGGATTTCCGTTATCTGAGGTTGTGTCAAAACTGAACTGGGTAAAAAAAGGAGAGTGCGTCATGGGAACGTTGAGAAAGTCCGTCTGGTGTGTGATGGCCCTGTCGGCCTTGAGCACAACCGCATCGACCTGGATGGTGTCGTTCGACCCCACCGAACCGGTTTCCACCAACGGGTGGAATCTTGGAACGACCACACCCCAGGCCGTCAGATCGTCCACCCAGCCGGGCGGACGGAAGTTCGACCCAACCAAGGGAAATACGGTGATGATTGAAAGTCCCCTCCTCACGGCGGACATCCGTTCCGTCGCGCTGTCCGCCTGGGGCAACAGCCTCGGAACTGCCTCCAAGGTCGAGGTCTGGGGACGGGCGGACACAACATCGCCCTTCCTCGTCCTCTTCTCCAGGACCGGGCTTTCCAACAAGCTCGCCGAGAACGAACCCCTGGACACATTCACGATTCCGGAGGAAACCGTCTGCCGCCAACTGCGGATTGGCTACACGAAGGACGCGGGGACGTGGATTCTCGCGAAAGTCGCGATTACGGACGATGCCGTCCGCGCGGCACCGCCCGACAACTTTCGTACGGAGACGGTGGACGCCGCACAACGTCGTGTCCACGTGAGCTGGGATATGCCGGACGGCGTGACGGACAGCATCTGGCGTACGTTCACCACCGAGTCGGCGGGGGGCATTTCCGCCTCATCCACCCTGTGGCACGCGCCCTTCGACACCGTGCCCGCCGCCGCCACAACCCGGAAACTGGACGCGGCGTCCCTCGCCGCCCTCGGATTTGCGGAGTGGGATGCTGTAAACGTGCGCCAGACGCCTGTCGCGGGGGCGCTTCTCATCGGCTGGAGTTCGCACGCATCGGGTACGTTATCCCCACCTCCGCTCGGATTTGACGTCACGGAGGGCTCCACGCTCGCCGTGCGCGCGGCGACCCGCGACACGAACTCCGGCATCATGCCCCTCTATATCGTCTCGGGCGGTGTCACATCGCACGTGGCCGACGTCGCGATCAGAAAGGTCCCCCAGACATACGCGGTCGCCCTGCCCGCCCTCGCCGCCTCCGACCGACTCCTTCTCCATTCCTGCACCAATAACGCCTCCGAACAGACCTTCATCCACGATCTGGCGATCTGCGCGCCGGGTGCGTATGTGCCCGAACACGTCCTCACCAACGCCTCCTCCGAAGCCGTCGCGCTGACCGGGAACGCGGTCGAGCTGACCGTGCCCGACAATGGGACCAATCTCTGGCTGGAAGTCTGCACGACCTATGCGGACATGACATCGGACTGGTCGAAACCGTTCGGCGTCACCCTGGAGGACTCCGAAACGGGCGGTGGCGAAGAGGACCCAACCCCGGATTCCCCGGACCTCGCCGTACCCACACGCATCCGGGCCGGACGACTCCCCGACGGTACGATCCGCATCGGTTGGGAGCCCCCGGAGGGCGCGACGAATGTACGTCTGCGTGTTTGGTCCTGTACCTCCTCCGGCGGCCTCGCGGAAACGGCGGAATCGGCCATCCTTTGGCGCGAGACATTCACATCCGCGCCGGCCACCAACAGTACCATCACGCTCAACACGGCGGCCAAATGGAACCTCTACTCGGACCTCGGCACGAACGGATGGGCGTGGGAGGACTGTTCCGCCATCTACCTCGCCCCGGAAGCCGGTTCCATTCAGGTTGGAAAATCCGACGGCATCGGGACACTCGTGACACGTTCCCTCGGTATCATCGGGGACGGTTTGACGCTCGTGGCAACCGCCCGACGCCGTACGTCGTCCTCCGGTACGGAGCTGCGGACCGCGCTTGTCTCGCAGACGGGCACAACCAACTGGACGGGTTCGGCCACGGTGGGCGACACCTTTGCGGAATGTGCCGTTCCACTCGACGTTCCACTCTCCGAGGACGACACGCTCGTTCTTTCCTCACCGACGAACAGGAGTGACCGGCGCATTCTCCTCTCGGACGTGGCACTCGTACGCGGCTACGTGCCAATCACCCTTTCCACAAACGAATTGCTTGCCACCAATCTGGGAACACGTGCCGTCTGCGACCTCCCGCCAATGGCCGACGGCGGATCGCGTTTCTTCGCCCTGTCGGCACAGGGGCCAGACGGGAAGAGCAGCGCGTGGACGGACCCGTTCGCCCTCAATCCGGCCTTGTTGGGTCCGTGGCGGGACCGCCAAGTTGTCCTGAGCGGCGGCTCGGTGACGGCCACGTTCGACCCCGCCCTTCCGGCATCGACGGGTGGGCTGGATGTCTCGGAGACGCCCTTCCGCTTCCTGTTGGATGGTGAGGAGGTGGACACATTGGCCTGTCGCGACGTAACAAAACAGCTCAACATCGGCATCTACGTCTGCACGAACGTCTTCGAAACGGACTGGATCGTCCTTGTGCCCGGCTCGCCCACAAGTACCACCGAAGTCCGCGACGCCGAGGTCCGCCTCTCCGTTGCCACCGGAACATTCGCCGCACAGCGAATCGAGATGACGGGCGTCTTCGCGCAGCTGGGCACCGCCAACCGCATGGAAAAGTCGCTCACCCTCCAATGGCGTGTCATCGCCCAGAACGGGACGGTTGGAGACTGGACAGATTGCGGTTGTTTCCAGTCAACCTACACGACGGCGGACGTTCAGCCCAATCTCGCCGATACCGTCGTCCGTGTGACGGGAACGGCCAATCTACATGCGCCAGCCGGAGCGACCGTGGAGGCGCGTATCCTCTGCCGCAAGGAGAACGACTCGGGACGGGAAGCCCCACTTGGTTTCCGTGACCTCCTTGTGCGCGTATGGGGACGAGGTGGGAACTTCTGGATCGTTGTCCGCTGACGTTGTCCACCACATCCGTTCTCACACCTCGGCAACGCCTCGGCGATGCCGAGGTCGTAGGTATATATTACGGTGATTTCGCTTCGGAACAGTGGTATGGAAGAACTCCCCACATGGCAGAACGATCCATGTGAGCAAAATCCGTGTCGAAATCGCGAATTCTGGAGTTCATTACATCGAGAAGCACAGAGGTTCAACGACTCAACTATTCCACTCTCTATTTCACTCTATAGGACTATATGACCATGTAAACTATATAATCGTTGTAAACCCAAACGAGACTTCACGTCGGAACATTCCGCCGTGAAGTCTTACAAATAGCAACCTCATAATCAAGACATGGTGAAAGAATCATACGTGGAAAAAACATTCACGGACATATCCGCATTCCTTTACGAAAACAAACCGTTCTTCCCAACATTGTTCCGAAGCGAAATCCCTGAATACATCCGTTGAACCGATTGGAAACAACAAAACGGATACCTCTAGAATTTTTGACATGAAATTGACATGAAAACTGACATTTCCTTTCCGAAGATATGTTATTCTTCCTGCTACCGAAACGAAAGAAAGGTAGCTATGGAAAAATCAATCGAAAGGCATTTGAACAAGCATGGTTACAAGGTCGAAGGATTCTCCTCCTCTCAAGATGAATCCAGGGACGTTTCATTCAAATGTTATGGTAAATGGTTCGAGGAAAGCATCCTCGGCCTTGATTCGGAAGAATATCGCCGTGCGTTCTGGCATGAAGCCCACACGACTGGGCACACGATTGGACCAGTACCGCGCACATTGAAGACGCTCCTCCATAACCTCCACGTTTCACATGGTAGCGAGACGTGCGGTGTTCTACTTGCCATGGCCTTTGCCCAGGGTGGCATCTACCCTTTCTGGCTTATAACTCGACTCATTTCACGTGGGATCACGCGGATGCGTCGAAGGACCTACTATGAACGGGAACGGACAAGACGCCATCGACTGGCAGACGAACGCCGTGCCATCCGTATCCGACGAACGGCCAATCCCTGTCCTACTGTCACTGAAATCCGGGAGGCCTGGTTCCGGGTTCGGGCCACTACGAAGCGTGGACGAAAGCAGATCGAAAATCACGTGTTAACCATCCTCCGGCTCGGTGCGCTTCTCGAAGACCTTGAATGCTACGTTGACAACCATGCGTACGTCACACGAGGGGTCCCCGGAATCAAGGGACGTGCACCGGGAATCAAGGGTTTTCTTTCAAACAATGCCCCAGATCTTCATGAGAACTACAAATCCATCATGCGTTGCAAGGCTCTTGCGAAGAAATTCCGCCAAGCCTGCGGCTGTCTCGATCCCATCCCCGTCAATTCCCTTCTGCCAATTCATGACATGATGTGCCCAAAGCCCACAGACCTCCAGGAGAGTTCCGCTCTTCCAATTACCCTTTCACAGGATTCGCGCGATTTCGCTTCGGAACCTTCCGAATTGATTCAGTCTGGACTTCGGACTGTTGATGGAATCGCCTTCCCGGTATTTCTTCAACTGGAAAACCTGGAATCACTACGGATTTGGATGACTACACATGGGAACACCGATTACCTGCGAACACGATGCCGACCGGAATGGTCCGTTGGCGTCTACACGGAGAAACACCTGCTTCGACCGGAAGCCCTAACCCAAGCGGCCCACATTTTGAAATTCGGTAATGGAACACGCATCGCACTTGAAGCGGCAATCGCCCTTCGGATCGATCCCGCCTGTACGAAGAACGACCTCGACCCGAACAATCTTGAATCACAAAAACGAACCCACGTATCATCCATCGGACGACATCTCATCCGAACGTCCAGCCGCATCTGCAATTGGCTCATGCGGCATGGATGGTCCATCCAGACGGAAGATATGAAAACTCCGGCGTAATTCCGTTCAAAAAAAAAAATACATCAATTCAGACAAGGGAGTGTTCAAGAAGAAAACGGGATTTCGCTACGGAACATGCCGGAACCGACGTTGAAAAGACGGTCAGAAGCGATGCCTTTTACAAAAACCTGTACTTCAGGGGATGCAGATGCTGCGCACCGAAGAATACTGCGCACCCGAAGATACTGTGTACCTGGAAGATACTGTGTACCTGTACATACCTGAGAATGCTACGACGTGAAATCGCGCAATCGGCAAATCAGCAGGGCATTTTGGCATCATGGCTATCGGGGGTGAGCGCGAGCCAGACGCGGAGGAGTTCGCTCGCGCTCCAGGCCTGGGCACGGCAACCCTTCTGCGCGTGCGGCGCATCGCCGTCCGCGATTTCGGACATGTGGCAGACGCAGCCCGCGTTGAGGTTTTCAACGGCGGAGGCGAGAAGCGAGCGCGCCGTCTCCGGAGAGGCGAGGCCCGTCTTCACAAGCGCCTCCGCGTACATCGGGAACGGCCAGGCCCAGACGGTGCCGTTGTGGTAGGCGGGCTTGCGCGCCGTATCTTCGTCGCCCGCGTAGATGCCCCGATAGCGCGCGTCGTCCGCCGCAAGCGAACGGACACCACCCGGGACGACGAGCCGCGCCGTCGCGCGCACGATATCCCGTTCAAGTGTCTGCCGCCGGGCCGGGTCCAGCGTCTCGAACACGCCGAGAGAAACGGCGAAAAGCTGATTCGGGCGTACGCCCCAGTCGAGTGTCGCCTGTGCGGCCGGTTCACCGTTTGGCGCATCAAGGCAATCCGCACGGCCCACGTGGCCCGGTGCGGTGAAGAGACGCGCCAACGAGGCGGCGGCCCTGTCGGCAAGCGCCGTCCAGCGCGCGCCGCCCAAATAGCGGAGCGCGGCGATCCAGAGGGCCTGGATCTCGACGGGGTAGCCGACGCGCGGCGTACAGGCGGGGTAGTTCGTGTCCATCCACGTGAAGTGCGAAGGCGACCAGACAAGGCCCGAATCTGGATCGACGCGGATGCCGTTCGGCGTGCCCTTCACGTAGTGCGCGACAATCGACTCGGCGACGGGGCGGAACCGCGCCGCCGGTCCGCCCAGGACGGCGAGCGTGCGGATGAACCAGAGCGGCGCGTCCACCGTGTCGCGGTTGCCCGCCGTCTCACCGTAGATGATGTTCGGCAGCGTGCCGTTCTCCTCGAAGCGCGCGAACGCCTCGACGATGGCCAGCGCCTCCTTGCCGAAGCCGCCCGGAATCGCGCCCTGCAGGAAGATGAACGTGTCACGTCCCCAGTCAAGGAACCACGGATAGCCCGCAATCACGGTTTTCACGTCGTCGCGCTTCACGACGAACAGCCGCAGCGCCTCGCGCAGGGCGGCGTCCAGCGGAATCTCCGGTACAACCTCTTCCCGAGGAGTCCCCCGTTCGGCGAGGAGCCGTTTCGCCTCCTTCTCGTCGAAAGCGTCCTGGCGCGTGGGAGACGTGTATGCGGCACCGAGCGCAATCCTGCAACCGACGTCCAAGGAACACGAGAACCAGCCGGGCGAGTAGAGATCGCCGCAGCCCTCCTGTCCGCGCGCGGCCTCCTCGGCGTGGGACACGCAGTACGACCACGCACCTTCCGGGTGGAACACGCCGCCGGAGAGGGTCATCGCGAACCGCTCCCCCTTCCCGTACGGGGCAAAGGCAAAACCCCGGGCGGCACCGTCCCCGTCCAGCGTGCGCGTGGCCGTCGCGAAGGCGTTTTCGACGGTGCCCCGGGCCTTGGTGGTGGCGTGGAAGCTCCGCCATTCGAGGTCGGGACGGAAGACGAGCGTGACGGGGCCCACGTCGTCGGAATCCGCCGTCGCAAGGCGCTCGACGACGAGGCTCGCCCCGCCCGTACCGTCCTGCGCGAGGGCGAGACAGAACCGAAACTTCGCGATACGCCCAAGGCCACAGGGGACGACGAACGTCCATTCGGCCATCCGTCCGGCGGGATCGGCCCGGAACGAGTCGATGCAGTCGGCGTTGAATTCGCGCGAATAGCCCTCGTACTGCAACCACGCGCGGCAGCGCGTCCAGAGGACCAGGCGGTCGGACGGAACGCGCGGATTCGGGTTCACCGCGAAGAGCGCGTCGTACTGGCTGCGCACCTCGCCCCAGGCGAGCTTCACGCGGCTCGCGGAACCCGCACCATCCGAAAGCACCGTCTCCAGAAGTCCGCCCGCGCCGGGCGCGGCGAGGTTACGGCGGATTTCGTCGCCCGTGTAGACGCATTTCACACGCGCCACATCGGCGGGCGGCGTGAGGAGGACGCGCGCGGTCGTACGCACGAGGCCCGACGGCGCGTAGAGGGAGAGGATGAGCGTGCGCGCGTCGGCGCGCGTCCCGTCGCCCGTGTAGGCGGGCGCGGCAAGGCGCACCTCGTGAACGCCGTCCACAGGGCGGCTCCGCTGGACGGCGCAGGTCGCCTCGCCGTCGTTCAGGCGCACGCGGAACGGATGCGGCGCCGTCACGCGGAGGACGCTCCCGACGGAAAGGCAGATTTCGCGTCGGACATCCTCGGGGTACGTCCAGTCGACGACGAATCCCTCCGGCGCGGGCGGCAGGGGCGGGGGCGGCAGTGCGGCGCAGGGGCAGTGGGAGAGGACGCGCACCTCGCCGGGTTCGAGCCAAAGGCCGTCCTCCGCGTGGACCCGGCGGCCGAGCAGGAGGTCGTCGGGGTCGCTCGACGCGGGGAACGCGGCGGCGTCCCAGTGCGCCGAGACGCCGCGTCCGCAGTCGAGGTTCGCGAGGATGAGCGTCGCGCCGCGCACGACGGCGAGGAAGTTGCCCGCGCCGCGTTCGACGAGCGTGATCGGGCCGTTGCCCGCGAAGTCGGGGTGGTGCGCGACGAGGCGGTTCAGCTGCGCGATGAAGTCGACGAGGTTGTCCGGCGCGCCCCAGTTGAGGTCGTTCCTGCCGTGGACGTCGATCTTCTCGGTCGCGAACCACTCGACGCCGTTCGCGATGCCCCACGCGCCCTGGTGGGAGAGGAGGGCCGCGAGCGCGACGCGGAGGCGCGCCCAGACGTGTCCGCCCTTCGCGAGGCGGTCGTTGTCGTGCGTCTCGGCGAAGTGGACGAGCGTGCCGTGGGCGCGCGCGCGCGCGATCGCGCCGGGCAGGTACCACTCGAACGCGCCCCGGTCGTAGGTCTGGAAGATCTCGGAGTAGGCCCAGTCGAGCCCCGCGCGGTTGAGCAGCGCGTCCGTCACCTCGATCTTGCCGCCAAGCCCTTCGAGCATGAAGACCGTGTCGGGGTATTCCGTGCGGACACGGGCGACGATGTACTTCCACGTCGCCTCGGGGATCATGTAGCCCGCGTCGCAGCGGAAGCCGTCCACGCCGTTGCGCGCCCAGAAGAGGAAGACCTCGGCCATGTAGGCGCGCAGTTCGGGGTGCGCGTAGTCGAGCTCCACGAGGTCCGCCCAGGTGACGCCCCAGGCGCCGGGCGAGACGAACGTGCCGTCCGCCTGGCGGCGGAACCAGTCGGGGTGGTGGGTCTGGAGCGTGGAGGCCCAGCCCGTGTGGTTCGCGGGCAGATCGACGAAGAGGCGGCCGCCGCGCGCGTGGACGGCGCCGATCAGTTCGCGGAACTGGTCGAGCGGCGTCGTCTTCGCGTCGAACTCCGCCATCGCGGGATCGACGCTGAAGAAGTCGGTCGCGGCGAACGGGCAGCCGTACTCGCCCATCACCGCGTAGGTCGTGGGGACGGGGAAGACGGGGAGTGTCTGGATGATGTTGAACCCCATCTTGCCCATGATGAAGTCGAGCCGGCGCGCGACCTCGCGGAACGAGCCGAACTGGCGCGGGAAGACCGTGTAGATCGCGTTGCCGCCGCGCGCCTCCGCCGGCTCCACCTTCACCGCGAGGTTGTCCCCGCAGGGCCATTCCGGGGCGTCCGCCCCCTCGGGGAAGAAACAGCACTTCCCCTGGAAGATCCCCACCTCGCCGAGCGGCAGCTCCACGCGCCAGACGCCGGGCGCGGACTCCGCCATCGGCACGTCGCGCCACTGCCGTTCCAGCGGCGTCGCGCCGAGGTCGTTCTGCTCGACCGTCTCGCGGCGGGCGACCGCCGCGCCGCCGATCTCCGTGCGGAAGACGGCGCGCCCCGGACGCGGCGCGTCCAGCTTCAGCGTGACGGCGAACGTGTCGCCCGCCCAGCGGAGGTGAGAGGAACCGGGTTCAGGATTCTGCTGCAGCATCGACGACTTCACTCCCTGTTGGACTTCCGTACGCGACCGTCCGCTCCTCGCAGGTCCAGACGGTCACCTGGACGCCGGCCTCGGAGAAGATCCGCTTCGCGACCGCAAGGCGCTCGGGCGACAGGACGCACGTGACCACCACGGCGTCCGCGCGCAGCCGCCTCAGGACCTCCTTCGCCTGCACGAGCGTGCCGTGGACGCGCTGGCCGCCGATGTAGAGGCCGCGCAGCAGCGCATCGTCGTCCAGGAGGCCCACGATCACCCGCCGGTTGCGGAGGGAGGAGCGGACCAGCTCGCGGCGGAACATCGCATAGCGCAGCCCCGCGCCGTAGACGACGATGCGGCTCGTCGCCGGGTCGTCCGCCAATCGCCCGCTGTCCAGCGCGTAGAAGAGGTCGCGCAGGACGGGGCGGACGAGCCGCACGCCCGAAAGCGCCAGTGAGGAGAGCGCGAAGAAGAGCATGGAGAACGCCATCAGGTTCGCGTGCGGGAAGTGGAACAGGATGATGGCGGCCGAGCCGCCGAGCGTCCCGACGAAGCACGCCGCCACGAGCCGCATGTAGTTCGAGATGAGCGCGCGCGACCACACCGTCGCGTAGACGCGGAAGAGGATGAGGCAGAAGAAGACGGGCACGACGCACAGGGGCATCCCCGTGTGGAGGAGGTGCGCGTTGACGCGCTGGCCGAGGACCAGGACGTTGAACAGGCAGACGAGGACGAGCAGGAACGCATCCACCGACACGTAGTATGGGATCGCGAGCATGCGGCGGCGCCGACGGCTCGCGCGGTCGCGGTCGTGCGCCATCGTGTTCAGGAGCCGTCCGGCGTCCCACAGCTCGATCCGGCGCATGTCGCGCACGACGATGTACACGCCCACGATGAAGGCGAGGATGAAGAGCCCGGCGGCCCGGTCGCGCAGGGCGAGCCCGCCGAAGCCGACGGCCACGAAGAACGCCGCGAGGGCGTAGAGGGCGCCGGCGGCCTTGCGCTGCGAGACGAGCTGGCGGAGGATGCGATGATGGAGGTGGTCCGTATCGGCCTGCATGACGCGCGCGTTCCCCTCGTCCGCCCCGTGCTCCTCGCGCGTCAACACGGCCCGCAGCGTGCGGCGGAGAATCGCGAGCGCCGTGTCGAAGATCGGCACGCCCATCGCGAGCATCGGCACGCCGAGCGAGACGAAGAGCGAGTCGCTCGACTTCATGAAGAGCGGCAGGGTCGAGAGCCCGAAGCCCAGGTACATCGAGCCCGTGTCGCCGAGGAAGACGCTCGCGGGGTGGAAGTTGTAGCGCAGGAAGGCGAGGCAGGCGCCCGCGAAGACGAAGTAGGCGAGCGTGGCCTGGGGGTAGCCGATGAAGAAGAGCGCGCCGCCCATCCCGACGGCGGCGATGAGCGCGAGGCCCGTCGCGAGCCCGTCGAGCCCGTCGATGAGGTTGAACGCATTGATCGCGCCCACGATCCAGAACACCGTGCAGAAGCAGTCGAGGGCCGGCAGGATGCCGCTCAGGAGCGGAATCGTGTGGAAGCCGAGGTTGCACCAGAAGAACGCGCCGAGCGCCACGGCGACCTGTCCCGCGAGCTTCACGAGGGGCGGCAGGCCGAACTTGTCGTCCAGCAGACCCACCCCGACGAGCGCGCCGCCCAGCACCATCATGCGGAACAGCACCGCGTTCGAGAAGAGCGGCGAGACCGGCTCCCCCGTCATGAGGATGTAGGCGAGGAGCGTGAGGGTGGTCGCAAGGTAGATGGCGAGGCCGCCGCCGCGCGGGACGGGCACCGTGTTGATGCGGCGGGCGGAGGGGGTATCGACCATCCCGAACCGCCGCGCGAGCCCCCGGCAGAGCGGCGTGAGGAAATACCCCAGCAGGAACGAGACGAGGGTGAGGCCCCACCAGGGCGCCGTCACCCCGAGCACGTGCAGCAGGTTCCGTCCGAACGTCGTCACGGAAGCGTCCTCGAAAGGTCGTCCAGGAACGCCGTGAGCGCAAGGCGGTCGGCGGCGTGCCCCAGCGAAAAGCCCCCGTCGTTCGAGGCCGAGACCGTGACCATCACCCAGCGGTCGATGCGGTTGAGGACGGACCGGTCCCAGATGTCCCGCAGGATCCGCGCGACGTGCGACGACGTGCGCACGCCCGCCTGGTTGAAGAACGTGTAGGCGAGGACCGTCGACGGCGCGCGCGGGCTCTCCAGGCGGATCGCGCGGAACGTGCGCCCCTCAACCGCCAGGTCCGTCGGGTCGCACATCTGGAACCCCTGCGCCGGCATGCAGAGCTCGGGGCGGTGCAGCGAGCTCTTGGACGTGCCGCCCACGATGGCCGAGACGAGGAACCGCGCGTAGGGCGTCGCGTAGAGGCGCTTGTGGATGCGCGTGTCGGCGGGCAGGATCGTCCGCTCGCCGAGCGAACAGCCCTCCAGGTCGCCGCCACAGGCCGGGCACGTCCCCTCGCGCCCCCTCTCCAGTTTCGACAGGGTGAACAGCGCCGCGCACTGCTCGTTCTGGCAGTAGCGCACGCCGTCGACCCGGTATCCCGGCAACGCCTCCGGCAGCGCAAAGGCCGGCGGTTCCGTCACCGTCGAGCGCGGCGTGAGCCCCTGGAAGATGAAGAGGGGGCCGAGCAGCACCACGGCCAGCCACGGAACCCAGCGCGAACGGGCCGGTGCGGACGGAGGAGGCGGCGCGGAGGGTTCGTCTTTCCGCGACGGCGTGGACCGGCCACGTCCGTACCGCTCCGCCAGGCGGTCGATCAGTCCCCCGCAGGCCACCATCAGGCAGATGGCCACGATGAACACGATGTAGCCCGAATAGTCGTGGTAGAAGCCCAGCGCGAAGTCCGGGCTCGTCCCGGCGGCGACGAGGCAGATCGTGAGGATGCGCGTGATGTTGCCGAGGACGGCGAGGGGCACGGAACAGGCGAAGAGCGCGCCCCGCCGCAGCCACGTCGGCTGCGTGAACCAGGCGTACGCCGCCGTGAGCGCCATCAGCGCGAAGATCGACCGCATCCCCGAACACGGCGCGGCCACGTCGACCGAGAACGGATGCGCCCCCTGCGAGATCACCGCCGTGCCCTGCCGGACGACATCCAGCCCGAAGCCCCGCAGCACGAAGAGCGCCGTCCCGCTCGCCACGAGGCGCAGGTGGATCGTCACGGCGTCGAGGAACGTGGAGAGCGGAATCGTGAAGAGGAGGAAGAGCGCGGGGAACACGAAGAGCCGCGCGCAGCGCCCCCCGTAGAACGCCCACGGGAGCGTGATGCAGAGGCCGATGAACCCCAGCTGCTCGAAGCGGAGCTGGAGCCCGCGCGTCCCCAGCAGCGCAAGAAGCACGCAGGGGAGGCACGCGAGAAGCCCCCAGGGGGACGGCGCGCCCAGGGAACGCTTCAGCTCATCGCGCTCGGTCCACAGCACGTACAGCGAAAACGGCAGCACGAGCCAGCCGTGCGACATGTCCTCCAGCTCGTCCCCGAAGACGCCGCGCACGCGCACGAACATGGCGGAGAAACCGAAGAGCGCGCACCCGGCCAAGGCCAGGAGCGCCCACGTCCGACTGGATTTGAAGGCCTTCCACATGATTTTCGTGAATTGTATCAAAAAACGGCGCGGCAATAAATCCCCGAGGGGCAGGGACGGTCGCACCCCTCCAGCAGCATCTCGCCGCTCTCCACGCGCGCGGCCGCCGGGAAGGCCTGACCGATGATATTTTCGGCGACGCGGCACGAAAGGCCCGGCGTGTGGGAGGAGAAGAGGACGAAGAGCGGCTTTTCGGAGAGGACGCCCTTCACGAGATTGATCGTCTCCTGGAGGTCGCGTTCGATCTTGTACATCTCCCCGTTCGCGCCACGCCCGAAGGTCGGCGGGTCGAAGACGACGGCGTCGTAGCGCCGTTCCCGGCGGATCTCCCGGCGGAGGAACTTGTGGGCGTCGTCCGTGATCCAGCGGATTGGATGGTCCCGGAGGCCGTTCAGCGCCGCATTGTCGCGCGCCCACTGTACCATGCCCTTCGAGGCGTCGAGGTGGCAGACCTCCGCCCCGCCGCGCGCCGCCGCGAGCGTCGAGCCGCCCGAATAGGCGAAGAGGTTGAGGACACGCGGACGGGCCCCGGACGCGCAGCGGCCCTTCACCGTCTCCTGGATCCACCGCCACTGCGCACGCTGCTCGGGGAAGATGCCGAGGTGGCCGAAGTCCGTGCCCGAGAGCCTGAACGCGAGGCCCGCCGTCTCGATCGTCCACTCCTTCGGCAGGGCGCCGCGCCCATGCCAGCGGTTGCCGTCCTCGCGGTCGAAGGTCGCCGTCGCACGGGTCCACGCGGCCCGGTCGCGCGGCCGCCAGAGGGCCTGCGAACAGGGGCGCACGAGGGTGTAGCGTCCGAAGCGCTCGAACTTGCGTCCGTCGCCCGAGTCGATGAGTTCATAGTCTTCCGCCATGCCCGCTATTATACCATATAAACTTGGCACTTGTGCCGAGGGGCCGTTTTCGGTATACTGTCCGTGCATTTGCCCCTTCGGACTGTAGCTCAGTTGGTAGAGCACGACACTTTTAATGTTGGGGTCGCGGGTCCGACCCCCGCCAGTCCGACCATTCCTGAAGATTGTGTGTCAACGGAGGTCGTAAATGACACTCGATGAAATCAAATGCGGTGAAGGCGAACAACTTGAATTCAAGCGCGCGCTTTCCAAGGATGACAGCAAATGGCTGAAGACCGTTGTCGCATTTGCCAATGGGCGCGGTGGCCGTATCATCTTTGGTGTCGATACAGACCTCTCGGTGGTTGGCATGGGCGATGACCTGTTTGGTGCCAAGGACGCGATTGCCGATGCCATCGCGAATCGGATTACGCCGTTCCCGCCGATGACATTGGGCGTGACCACGCTTGAAGGCAAGCCGGTTATCGTTCTTGACGTTGAACAGGGCATGCAGTGTCCCTACTATCTGACGGCCAAAGGCGAGACGGAGGGCGTGTTTGTCCGCTACGACGCAACGACGCGCCTAGTCGATGCGACAACGCTGACGGAATTGCGCATAGAGGGCGAAGGGAAAAGTTTCGACAGGATTGTCTGCCGTGGATTGGCGGTTGGCGAAAGCGACATCGAGAAACTGTGCCGCAAAATGAAGACCGTGGCACGGCGAAATGCAATCAGCGATGAACAACGCAAGGCGATTAAGCCGGTAACAAAGGCACAACTGGTTAAATGGGGTGTCCTCGTCGAGAGAGGGGGCGTGTTCCTGCCGACATGGGCGTATGTCTTGTTGTCAGGGCATGGCCGGCTTTCGCCTGTGGTGAAATGCGGCGTCTTCAAGGGCAGGGACAGGGCGGTTTTCATCGACCGCCGCCAGTTTGAGTCGCCGATCCAGGAACAGGTTGAAAAGGCGACACAGTACGTTCTTGAGAAAATCAACATGGGTGCGCGTTTCAACGGGGTCTATCGCGAAGATGTCTATGAGATTCCGCCGGATGCAATCCGTGAGCTGATCGTCAACGCAGTCGTCCACCGTAGTTACCTTGACGGAGAGGCAAGTCCCATCACGGTTGCGCTCTATGATGATCGGCTTGAGGTGACCTCCCCCGGCGGACTGGTGCGCGGCATGACACTGGAGAAGATGGTCAACGGCTATTCGGATTGCCGAAACAAGGCCGTAGCCGCCGCATTCGCCTATATGAACCTCATCGAAAACTGGGGCAGCGGCGTCAAGCGCTACATCGAGAGAATCAAAGACGCGGGTCTTCGCGAACCGGAATTCATTGTCTGGTCCAGTGCGGTGCGCGTGAACGTCTATCGTCAGACGAATGGAAGAAATGAGCCCAACCATGAGCCTAATGAGCCCAATCGTGAGCCTAATGAGCCCAATCGTGAGCCTAATGACGGCGTTGGGGCTAGAGTACTCAGAATGCTG
This sequence comes from uncultured Kiritimatiellota bacterium, assembly GCA_934667295.1. Lineage (GTDB taxonomy): Bacteria > Verrucomicrobiota > Kiritimatiellia > RFP12 > UBA1067 > RUG572. The sequence continues at coordinate 7,845 of CAKULR010000003.1, read as the reverse complement.
AGTTCGGCCAAGGACCTCACGATCGATGACTTGTCAGAATCCTGTGGGGTTTCACGGGAAACGATCAAACGCGCAATCAAGTCTTTGAAGGGTATAGGACGTATCCGCCGCATTGGAGGAACACGCGGGCATTGGGAAGTCATCGAATGAACGGCGATTTTGACCACTACTACGAGGCGACGGAGCCGGGACGGCGCGAACGGGCGTATGCCTGGGCGACGGCCATCGGTCTACAGGATGTCGACGGACTGAAACCGTCGAAGTACCTCATTGAGACGGCGCGGCGCAATATCGAGGGGGAGATTACCGCCACGGAGGCGCGGCAGCTGATCGACGCCTACTATGGGGCCAGGGGCGACCATGACGTCCCAGACGAGGCCGAGGAGGCCGACAAGGTCGCCGCACGCATCAATCTGCTGATCCATGCCCCGTCCTTCCGCCTGTCCCCGGAGTTTCTACTGGGGCTTCACGGGAAGATCTTCGAGGGGGTCTACAAACATGCCGGAAAAATCCGCGAGGTCGACCTGACGAAGAAGGAATGGGTTCTCAATGGCGATACCGTCTCCTACACGCCGTCGTTCCTTGTGAACGACTCGCTTTCATACGATTTCGGCCGGGAGCAGACGTTTTCTTACAAAGGTCTATCCGAAGACGAATTTGTCCGTCATTTTGCCGCATTCATTTCCGGTATCTGGCAGATCCACCCCTTCCGTGAGGGGAACACGCGAACGACGGCGGTGTTCGCAATCAAGTATCTGCACACCCTTCGGTACCAGGTGACGAACGAACTCTTTGCCAAGAAGTCGTGGTTCTTCCGCAACGCGCTCGTACGGGCGAACTACGAGAATCCGCAACTGAATGTCAGCAGGGAACCCGGACATCTGGAAGAGTTCTTCAAGGTCCTGCTCTTCAACGAGTCGTTTGAACTGCGAAACCGGTATTTGCGAATCGGAGCCGAGTATGGAACCCAGACAGCCGAAGCCATGAGTCAACCCCATCACCGCGATGACGGTGTAAATGACGGTGTAAATGACGGTGTAAATCGTGAGGGGTTAAACGCATCGGAAACGGCGGCGGTGAAGGCCATCCTACGGAACGCGAAGATATCGGCCGTACAGCTCGCGGAGACCCTTGGCGTCAAGAAACGCCAAGCCGAACGCATTATGGCGGCGTTGAAAGTCAAGGCCGACCTGAAAAGGCGTGGAGCGGACAAGAACGGCGAATGGTACTTTGAGCCCCCTGCGACGTGAGCCGCACGCATCAAAACGGCGGTTCGATCTCCACGCCCCAGCACGTACCAGGCGCGAACGTGAGCGGGCCCTCCAGCTCGGCGCGGGAGAACGGCGTGCGCCGCCCCTCGGCGTCGATGCGCGTGAAGCGAGCGGAGGACGGGTCCACGCCGAGGTCCTTCCAGTCGAGCCGCACGCGCGTGCGCGCCGTCTCGCCGTCGGAGAAGTTCGTGAAGTAGACGAAGGCGCGTTTCGGGCGGCCCGTCTTCCAGAGGCGCGTGCCGTCCGCCGCGTAGTCGTACTCCAGCTCCAGGCGCGCGCCCGTCTGGACAACCGGCATCGTCACGGGGTAGTCCTTCCCGAAGACGTTCCACGCCTCGCTCCACATCGGCACGTCGTCGAGCAGGACGGGCGGGCGGCGCATCTCCGCCCTGTAGAACCACGGCGCGTTGTGCCAGCGGAAGCGCACGCACGCGCGCAGGTACGGTCCGAGCGCGGGGTCGCGGCAGAACGACGCCGGGAACCAGCCGAACAGCTCGCCGTCCGCCAGCACGTTCGCGAACTTCATGCGCATCTGGCGCCGTCCCGCCGGATCGGTCACGTAGGAGCGGCAGTAGGGGAACGCCGCCGTCGCATACACGACCTCGAAGGCCGGCACCGTGTCGATGCCGCCGAGGATGTTCCAGCACACGAAGGCGTCGATCTGGCCGATCGTGTGCTCCGCATTGGCCTCCGTCGCGAGGAAGACCGGCTTCCGCGCCTGCGTGCGCACGTCCGTCAGCAGCGTGCGGTAGGCGTCCTGCCACCAGTGTCCGCCGCCGAAGGGATGGCCGTGCGCGGCGTTGCGGCAGTCGATCGTGGAGAACGCGCCCACCTGGTCCATGTAGTAGCCGTCGCAGCCGGAGACGTTCATGACCTTGTCGCCGTTCTCCGCTACCTTGCCGCGCCAGACCTGGGAGGCGGGGCACATGGCCGCGAAGGTGACCTTCTGTCCGTTCGTCTCGACGGTGCGGTAGTGTTCGGTGTAGAGCGAGCCGTCGCGGCGGCGGCAGGCCCCGGCGGCGCCCTCCCGGGAGAACTTCCAGTCCTCGCAGCCCCGGTCGTGCGTGTCCCAGATGTGGCCGTTCGTGTAGGGGACGATCTTCGCGCCCCAGTCGTGGATCTGCCGGATGCCGTCCTCGAAACCGGGCTTCGCGGGGAAGTAGTGCGGGTAGTCGTTGTCGAACGGGATCTGGTGCCACTGGTACCACTGCGCCATCACGGGCACGCCGAGGTAGTCCAGCGCCGTGCGCACGTCGTTCGTCGCCTGCCGCGCGAAGCCGTGGGTGCGCACGATGAAGCCGAGGCGCTTGAACCAGTCGGGCGTGGAGACGCGCCCCTCCGGACCCATCGCGGGATACGAGCGGCTGTGTGCGCGCGCCCAGTCGCGGTAGAAGAGCGCGGCGTCGTACCAGTCGCCCGGCATCGCCTTCCACACGACCGCGCCGGGCAGCACGCTCTCGGCGGCGGGGGCCGCGCCGTCCCAGGCGAGCCGGTGCGTGAGTTCGAGCCGTACGGCCGAACGGTCGGGGAGGCCGCGCATCCCGATGAACTTCGCGCCGGTGTGGGGATCGTGCGCGCCCACGTAGAAGCAGCGTCCGTTCCGCTCGTCCCAGACAGCCTCCCACTGCATCGCGCAGTGCATCGCCGGATAGTTCCCGCGATGGTTCACCTCCGCCGAACAGGGCGCGCGTTCCACACGGCCCATCACGTACGGGTAGAACGCGCGCATCCCCGCCGTGCCGTCAAGGGAGAGCGCGCCCACCGTCGCCTCCACGAGCGCGTAGGCGCGGTTTCCGCTCTTGCCCCGCCACGTCCAGGCGGCGCTCGCGCCGTCGTCGCCGGGCGCGACCTCCAACGTGCCGGACATCTCCGCGAGCGCGGTATGCCCCGCCGGACCCCGGAATCGCCATGTCCGCCCGTCCGGCCCGACCGTCACCTCCCGCCACGCCATCGTCGAGACGAACCGACGACGGCGCCCCGGCGCGACCTCCGCCGCCACCACGGCCATGAGCGGCTGCGGCCCCGGCGCGACGGTGCGGCCCTCCACCTTCACGTACTTCACCTCCGCGCGCGTCCCGTCCAAAATGCCCACGCCGACCGCGAGGTTCGCCACCCGCGCCACCGAAACCGTCTCGCCGGGGCGCACCCGCTCGGCCGCCGCCGCAAGGTCAAGCCGGCGCACGAGCCCCGGCCGGCCCATTGGCGGCGGCGTGGCGAGGGCCGCCGCCGGATCCGCCGCCGTCCCCCAGCGGTAGAACACCGCCCGGCGGTCCGGTGTACCCGGCCACTCCTGGCGGGACACCGTTTCCGTCGAATGCAGGTACACGGTCTTCACCTTCGGGTCGAAGTAGGCGCAGTTGTTCGGCGAATACGCCGCCATGAAGTCCGTCCCGTCCACGAGCGCGCTGAAGGTCCGGCCGACCGGGCGTGCCGGGGCCTTCCCCGAACCCGCCGCCGGAACCGCGTCGAGCACGACCTGCGCCGCGTCCGTCGCGAAACGCGGGAACGTCCCGTACGGCACATGGACGACGCCCGTCCAGTGCTGGTCCCAGATGCCCGGGTTGTCCTGGCACGTGGACATGACGAGATAGACCCACTCCGGGCTGTCGTTCAGGAAAACCCACTCGTAGGTGGCGCGCGGGTCGGCCGCCGAACGCCGCCCCCCGCCCACGAACCCGCCGGACGTGCGGACCTGGCGGAAGAGCGGCCCCCGGCCGAAGTCCCACAGTTGCGCTTCCGGGTCCTGCGCGAGAAGCCACGTCCCCGCAAGCCCCTGGTCGTTCCCCGTCGCGTAGACGCGGTCCTTCCAGGCCAGGGACGTCTCCTTGCCCGAGGCCGTCCAGCGGACACGTCCCGGCAGGGCACCGTTCCGTCCCCGCTCGAAGGTGAGCGTAAACGCCGCCGTCTCCACGTCCACGCGCGGCACGGGCGTCCCGGCGGGCCCCTTCTCCACACCCCGCGCCAAGCCGAGCGCCAGCGTGCGTTGACGCGACTGCGCGACCTGTTCGGGCGTCGCGCGCACCACGCACGTTCCGGCCCCGACGATCTCCTGCGCCAGGACGTCCACGCCGTCCAGCGTGACGCGCAGAACACCCGCACCGTCCAGCGCCTCCGGCACCGGCACGAGCAACAGCCCGCCCGCCGGCAGGTCCGCCACCTCCATCGTGCGCACGCCGTCCGCCGCCTGTGCCATCGGACACAGGCCGAGGCCCATCGCCAGCCCCAGAAGACCTCCAAGCAACTTGACCATCGTCCCGAACTCCTCTTTTCCCGTCACCCATTATTGGAAAAACGAAATGGATTTTAGCAAAACCCGCCTCACGCCGTCAACGCCCGCGCCGCCCTCCAGCCCATTAAAACTCGTCGCTGCGCTCGCGGAAGAACGCGAAGTACTGCCGGACATTCTCAAGGTCCGTCCATTTACGAACAGGAACGCCGTCGGAATCGAGATCGAAGATCTTCACACCGCGAATGCCGAGTAGAAACGGCGAATGTGTGGCAATCACGGAAACATATCGTTTCCAGCCTTCCGCAGCTCAAATTCCGACCGACTGTTCAAATTCTGATGGCCACCCTCCTGCGCGTTCCATCTATTCGCGCGTCATCGACCCTCCGCCACACCGGTCAAAATTGTTCTTTCCGTTCACCTCCATCGTTCCGATACATGTTCTGGATTACGGTATGCGGGCAAGGATGTCGGGGATGATGTCCACGCCGAGGGATAGGGCGGTCTATGAGAAATCCGGTGCGGGGTGTTTGTGTCTCACGCAGAGCCACAGAGATGGCCGGACGGCGTACCCCCCACGCCGCCGAAAGCGTGAGGGCCGCGCTTGTCGCGGCCGTCGTGATGCCGTTCGACCTACCAGACGGGCGGGCATGGACGAGGCTGGTTATCCTATGTCCCCTTATCCGATGATGGATAAGTAGTCCTTAAGTCGTTGCTGTTCTCCCTCGGCGAATATGCCAAGCATCGGTAGGATATCTCCGTTTTCATGGTAGACGGTGAATGCGTCGTAATAGGCGCGCCGATTCTCATACTTGATGCTGATTGGCAGATAGCCCGCCCGCATCAGGACAAAATTCACCAGGAGCCGCCCCGTCCTTCCATTACCGTCAATGAAGGGGTGAATTGCCTCGAAGCGGATGTGAAACTCTGCGGCGGCGACAAGCGGATGCAGCCGGGTTGTCTGCAAGTCCCGCACCCACGTCTCCATCATCGGTGCGACGAGATACGGCTGCGGCGGTGTATGGACTGCGCCGGTAATGATGACGGGGATACGCCGGTAGACACCTTTGTCCATCGGCTTGTCCGCAAGGACGAGCGAATGGAGCTGACGGACAAACGCCTCGCTGATGGGATCACCCGACTTCACGAAATCTTCCAGAAAGCAGAACGCATCGCGATGGCCTGTCGCCTCCAGATGATCCTTGAGAGGTTTCTCGCCTATTGTCATGCCGGAAAGTACCAATGCCGTTTCGCTGAGCGTCAGCGTGTTCCCCTCGATTGCGTTTGACGAATAGGTGTAATCGACAAGGAACGCATTGCGCAGTTGCTCGCGTTCGCCGTCTGTGAGGGGACGCTTGACGGCGAGCTGTTCCTTGAGGGCATCAATCTCCGCCATGCGCCCGCGCAGGGCGGAGGGAATGCCAAGGTTGCGCATTGTGCGACCATCGCGGGGCTTTGCCGCAGACTGTGGGATTTTCCACAACTTGCCGTCACGGACAGCCCCCGCAACCTGTCCGTTTTCGCAGAGAATACGCACCCTGCGGTCGGATATTCCCCACCGTCTTGCCGTTTCTTCGCTTGACTCGAACACTCTTCCGTTTTCATTCATATTACGTATAATACCCTATTTTCGGAACAATAGCAAGCGCAAATCCGTGTCCAAAATGCCGTCTATCGTTCCGCAAGGTTCACCACGTGACAATTGGTCGACGATATCGCGTTGTTCGGTACTGGGTTCCCGAACGCTTGTGGCATAGGCGTTCATTGTCAACAATCCGATGGTGAGATTTCGTTACGCAGAGACGCGGAGGACTCAGAGGGGATGTCGCCCCCACATACCATCATTCCCAGTAAACTCGTCGTTGCGCTCGCGGAAGAACTCGAAGTACTGCCGGACATTCTCAAGATCCGTCCATTTACGAACAGGAACGCCGTCGGAATCGAGATCGAAGGTCTTCGCACCGCGAATGCCGAGTAGAAACGGCGAATGTGTGGCAATCACGAACTGGCATCCCTCGAATCGTGCCATGCCCTCAAGGTAAGAGGCCAGTTTCACCTGCCATGTCGCCGAAAGGCTGTTCTCCGGTTCGTCGAGAAGGTAGAGCGCGTTACCCTGCACTTTCTCCATGAAGAACTCAAAGGCGTTCTCCCCGTTCGATCCAGTCTTTATGTTGAACCCAACCTCCTCCTTGATGACTCTCGACATGGACTTGCCCCTCATCGAGTGCTGATTCTTCCATGTTTCGTACTCAGGTCCATGCAACGAGGTTAGATTCGCGTGCTTGCCTTCAAAATTGCAGGCCCACCACTTCTGGGCCACCATGTCGCGCTGCCGGTCGATCTCACGGTTCCTGCCTCTGATGGTCAGGGTCTTGTCGAAGACATCCTCGCTCGCCAGGATCCGGCTCTCGGCAGGGATGCCTTTCCATTCTTCAGGCAGATCGGAGTTGAACGACAACGGGTTGCAGCCGCGGCCATTCACATACCAGTCAAAGAACGGGCCGGGGTTGAACGGGATTTCCCGCAGGACCTTCAGCCGCGCCGCGATGATGTTGAGGACCGTTGATTTTCCAGACCCATTACTCCCGTAGAAGATGGTGACAGGGTCGAACTCGACCCGTCCCAATCCCTTCAATGGAAATATTCCGAATGGGTAGAGAACCTCGAAGCATGTGCGCTTTTCCGCCCTGCAAAGGTCCCACTCTTCAGCATCTGAACGAAATGTGAAGTCGTGTAGATAGGTTGCCATGTGGTTGTTCCTTTTTTTTGCGTAACCCCATGCAACATTCGTGCCAATGGGAATCAAGGCTGGGAACACATCGTTTCCAGCCTTCCACAGTTCAAATTCCGACCGACTGTTCAAATTCTGATGGCCACACTCCTGTGTAATCCAAGCAAGTCCCATTGTCCACGTCAGTGGACGAAGTATCGGATGAAGCAATACACAAGCCAACCTCAAAAACATCTCCGTGTTCCCGTGCCTCCGCGCGCTCCGTGTTAACCGGCCGGAGGCCACGCAACCGCCCCGCGACATCCAAACCCGCGCCGCCCCTCCACGGTCGCAACAAGTTGCGACCCTCCCGCTGTCTGTCGTTGTTGCGACCCTCCCGCCGCCCGTCGAGCGCTATTCGACACCGGGAGGGACGCAATTTATTGCGTCCGTGTACACCCACGGCATGTAATGCCCCGTACACACCCTCGGCACGCGATGTACCCGCGCCGCCTCGGCGCGTGGCGCTGTGGGGCGTCCCCGAGCCTCCGGCCGGTTAACACGGAGCACGCGGAGACACGAAGGCACGGAGGATTTCAAGAATTGGGTTACACACATCTCTGTAACGTTCCGCCTGA
>CAKULR010000002.1 GCA_934667295.1 uncultured Kiritimatiellota bacterium | reverse complement strand
CGGGCCGCCGGGACGTCGGCCCCTACCACGCACCATGTCCGCACACATCCCACACCATGTCCGCACACGTCCCGCACCATGTCCGTACACATGACACGTCCGCGCACATGGTAGGGCGCGACGTCCTCGGCGCGCCGCGCACACGAAGACGCCCACGAAGACGCCACGGCCACGCGAGCCGCCGAGGACGTCGGCCCCTACCAGACATTTCCGTGTGTTCGGTGTCGGCCGAAGGCCGTTCTGTGTGTTCTGTGGTGGAGGCAGGGGATGGGGCGGGAACGTACACGGGAGGGCCGCGCTTGTCGCGGCCGAAGGGGGAGCGAGGAGGGTACGGCCGCGACAAGCGCGGCCCTCCCGGCATGGGCACCCCTTCAGTATGCGGACGCGACGGAGCGCGGCCCTCCCGTCCCTTCAGTCAACTACTTTCGCCTTCGCCGCCTTCCTAGAATACCCCCCCCCCCGTATTCGAAGGGGCGGAAGAAGGCTTGTTCCTGCGCGCTCTCGAACGCCACCGACCACAGGCGCGGCGACCCGTCGGGTTCCAGCGTCAGGAAGTCGGCGTCCTTGTCGCGCGGCGTGTAGACCTTCTCGTACGTCCGGCGCAGCTGGAGGTAGAGCGCGTTCAGCGCCACGCGCGACGCCTCGTGTTCGGGGGCCTGTCCGTAGCGCCAGGCCCGCAGTTCGAGGTCGGCGCAGAACATGCGCGCGCCGGCGCTCTTGACGACGCACCGCTCGAACGTGTCGTAGACCTCCGAGACCTCAAGGAGGTAGACGGACTCCAGCGCCTTCCGGTACGCGCGGATCGAGTTCGCGGAAATCCGCCGGCCGCACACGACCAGCTCCGACGCGATCTCGCGCAGCGTCTTCACCTCGCCCAGGTGGTCGGAACAGTACTCCGTCAGCGCCTCCATCGCCCGCATGTCCGTGTGGGCGACGCCGCACGCGATGTCCCGCATGAAGATCATGCCCCAGATCCGCGACAGGACCTGCCGGGAGCGGACGCCCCTCGGATTGGGCCACACGTGCAGGACCGAGAGCCCGTCGGGAGGAACGGACGGATACGGATTCTCCTCGCCGAGGACGCAGGACGTCGATGACGCGACCCAGACGTTCCAGCCGCGCATCCGGGAGAGGCGGCGCAGCAGCTCGGCGGAGCGTCCGATCCGGCAGACCTCGTCCAGGAACAGGAAGCGCGGCGCGGCGCACGGCGGCAGGTTCTGCAGATGGCGCAGGACGTCGTCCGCCGTCGCGAAGTGGCGGAACCGCACGTCTTCGAAATCGATGGACACCAGACGCGCGTCCTCGACGCCGCGTGCGCGCAGCCAGTCCCGCACCGCCAGTAGGGCCCCCGTCTTGTTCGCGCCGCGCACGCCCACCAGCACCTTGACGCGCACGTCGTCGATCCCGGCATGCACCCAGTTCGACAGGCCGGAATCGTTGAGCGCGGCCTCCCGGCACAGGTTCCGGATCTCCGGGTCGTTGGCGAACGCGACGAGCTCGGGCGCGCCCTCCGCAACGAGCGCGCGGAGGTCGGCCAGCGTCATCGTCGCCCGGGCGTCCGCACGTACCCGTTCGTCCAGTTCGGCAAACGCGCTCCGCAGGACGCTGCGTACCGATTCCAGCGTCTGCGACTGCCGCTGGACCGAGACCTGTGCGGCCTCGCAGGTCTTCCGCAGCCGGCGGTTCGCGCACAGCAGGCCGTAGACGGACGCGATGCCGTCGGCCATCCGCCGCACGTCGCCGCGCAGACGCGCGCCAAACGGGCAGTCTCCCTCGAAGAAGGCAACCAGGATGGCCCGGTCCGTCCCCTCTCCCCGAACGGGAACGGCCACGCACGAGTGGCAGGTCCAGAGGGTCCGGCAATTCTCGGGAATGAACGGCAGCAGACGCTCCTCCCCCAGAAAGGCGATCTCCCCCTCCGCCACTTCGCCCTCCAGGAAGCGGACGAACGCAAGCTCGACATCGGGCGGGGCAAGCCGCACCTGGAAACCCGGCTTCGCACAGGGGACGTGCCAGACGTCCTCGCCCACGTGGACGAACGTGACGAACTTGAACGCCGGGACATCCCTGACGAGCACCTGGCAGACGAGGGCGAGCGGATCGGTGACGTCGTCCTTCGAGACGGCACCAAGAAGGTCGCCCAGGATGTCCGGCCCGTCTCGCCCAGCGGCCTTTGCTGCCGACAGCTCTCGCATGTATTCCTATCCCTCGTTCCCCGTCCCCCAAGAACTCCGCCGCCCCTTGGCGCCATCCCCCCGGATGGTCGCTGCAAGGCCGATTTACGAAGCCTTTTCCCGACAAGGAATGGCGCAGACTATACCTTGTACCTCCCTCCCCTGTCAAGGCTTGAGTTTAATTATTTTCCACGTCACTCAAAACACGCAGAATCACCGCATTTCATGCACAAAGACAACTTTCGTAATCCCCTCCCGTCTCCCGAATTCCGTTATTTGACAATTTTCCAAAAGTTTCCGCACCCGACCACCCACCCAACTGGCCTCCGGCCGGTTAACACGGAGCGCGCGGAGGCGCAAAGACACGGAGAGTGGTTTTGAGGTTGGCTTACGCGCGGCTTCACTCAACACGGCGCGCGATGTACCCGCGCCGCCCTCGGCGCGTGGCGTCCGACAGCGGCTCCACCCTAACGGGAATGCCTTTGGCGACACGCCGATGGAAATGGTTCTCCGTGACCTCTGCGTGAAACTGCGTTCACGTTCGGACACCACGCGCTGAGGTCGACGCGGGGCCTTCGCGTACCATCCCCCTCTACACCGCTCTCATTCTACACTGTTCCAAGTTCCATAGGGTATCGTTCCGAAGTGAAATCCCACAATCATCCGCCCACTCGTCCCTCAACGAGCCCCCTCACCGCAAATGAGATTAAATGAGTCCTCGCGCCGCAAATGAGATTTCACTGCGTAATAATTCTCTACACACAACGCAAACGGCATAATTCAAATAACAAGAAACCTACGCACTAAATCAATTCATATAAAACAAATAAGTACCTATCTTCATTTAGCCGTTAGCCCTGTGAACCTTAAAGTGAAAATGACAACCGAATATTTTCCGCACCATAATCTCATCGCCGGGCCTACAGGACAGAACATGGGATTTCACTGCGGAACAGTCCTGCCGGGAGGGACGCGCTTGTCGCGTCCGAACCCCTTCTACATTTCTACACCCCTACACGTTCTACACCTCTACACGGCCAATTTCCCAACCTCTAGATTCGACTGCGAAACACGGTGATTTTTGCCGCAAGGAACGCAAAGACCACAAAGGCTTTGTGGGCTGGGTGCAGAGTCTTGCTGTTCCTTCTTGGAAGCCAGACTTCTCAATGCCGGTAAAACGGCATTGGAAGTAGACGGGACACCACCACTTACTTGGTATCAACAACGATGGGACAGAAGATGTGTTCACGTTCGAACGCCACGCGCCGAGGCGGCGCGGGTACATCGCGCGCCGGGCCACTGTCGGATGCCACGCGCCAAGGTAGATGAAACCATACAGACAACCTCTCTCCGTGTCTTTGCGCCTCCGCGCGCACCGTGTTAACCGGCCGGAGGCCAGACGTACGGGTACGGAGGGAGGGAGAGGAGCGTACGTTTCGTTAGCGTACGTTTCGTTTTCGTGGCATGTGGTATGGTGCGGTCGCAACTGGCGGGCGGCCGAGGACGTCCGCCCCTACCAACCCCAAACGATTCTGTGTATTCTGTGACGGCGAAGGCCGTTCTGTGTGTTCTGTGGTAGAAGGGGGGACGCGGACGCGACGGAGCGCGTCCCTCCCGTGTGGGCATCCGTGGAGAAATGGAAAGACCTCCCGGAGGGGAGGTCTTTGGGTGAACTGGATCTGATGAGACTGGGAACGGAGGGTTAGCCGTTCTTCCGCTCGAACTCCTTCATGAAGTCCACGAGACAGTCCACGCCCGCCATCGGGAAGGCGTTGTAGATCGAGGCGCGGATGCCGCCGACCGAGCGGTGGCCCTTCAGCGAACTCATCCCGGCGGCCTTCGCCTCGGCGATGAACTTGGCCTCCAGCTCCTCCGTGGGGAGGCGCCAGGTCACGTTCATGTTCGAGCGGAACTCCTTCACGGCCGTGCCGCGGTAGAAGCCCGAGGCGTCGATCACGTCGTAGATCTTCTTCGCCTTCTCGGCATTGAGCCTGAAGAGGTTCTCCTTGCCCATCTTCTTGACCCACTTCATGGTCTCGCCGAAAATGTAGATGCCCCAGGTGGGCGGCGTGTTGTAGAGCGAGTTCTCCTCGGTGAACGTGCGGTACTGGAGCATCGTCGGGATCGTCTTGGATCCCGTCTCGGCGAAGTCCCTGCGGATGGCGACGACGGCCATGCCGGAGGGGCCGAGGTTCTTCTGGGCACCGGCGTAGAACATCGCGAACTGGCTGTAGTCGCGTTCGCAGGAGAGGATGTCCGACGACATGTCGCAGATGAGCGGCGAGCCGGACTGCGGGAACTGCTTGAGCTCGGCACCCGAGATCGTCTCGTTCGAGCAGATGTGGCTGTAGGCCGCGCCGGGCGTCCACTTCCACTCGTCCGCCGTCGGCATGCGCGTGGGGATGTCCTTCTGGCAGTTGGCGACGATATTCACGTTGCCGACCATCTGCGCCTGCTTGAGGGCCTTGTTCGACCACGTGCCCTGGTTCGCGTAGTCCGCAACCTGGTCCTTCCCGAGGAAGTTCATCGGAATCATGGCGAACTGGAGGGACGCGCCGCCCTGGATGAAGCAGACGGACCACTCGTCGCCGAGACCGCAGAGCTCCTTGAACGTGGCGATCGCCTCCTGGTGGATGGCGTCGTAGTCCTTGCCACGGTGGGACATCTCCATCACGGACATGCCGCAGCCCTTGTAATCGACGAGGTTCTTCTGGGCGTCCTGCAGGACCTCCAAGGGGAGCACGGCGGGGCCGGCGGAGAAGTTGTAGATACGAGACATGGTTCTTTAGACTCCTTCTTTCGGAAAAACGGGGGATATTGTACTCCTCGGGCGGGGCTTTGGCAACTCGATTTGTCGGCCGATGTTGAAAAGGACACCGACCGCAATCAGGGCCGAGATGAGGTTCGTGCCCCCGTAGCTGATGAACGGAAGCGCCAGCCCCTTCGTGGGCAGGCACTTTGTGACGACGCCGATGTTGAAGACGGCCTGGAAGAAGACGAGGAACGTCATGCCGAACGCGAGCAGACGCCCCAGGCGGTCCGGCGCGCGCGCGGAGATGACCATGCCGCACACGAAGAACGTGACGAAGAGCGCGAGCAGGGAAAGCGAGAAGACGAGCCCCCATTCCTCCGCGCCGATCGCGAAGATGAAGTCTGTGTGCGCCTCGGGGAGGTAGCGGAGCTTCTGGTAGGACTTGTTGAACCCGACCCCCGTGAGCCCCCCGTTCCGGATCGCGACGAGCGCCATGTCGGCCTGGTGCGCGGCCGCCTGCTCCTTGTCGCTCAGCACCGCCGCCGCGCCGGTCGCGTTCACCACCGCGTCGCCGAACATGCCCTTCCCCCACGAGAGGATGCGGTTCATGCGGTTGGCGTTGAACGAGAGGAGCGTGAGGACCACGCAGAGCCCCGCCACGCCGAGGAAGACCATGTGGAGGATCTTCATGCCGGAGACGAGGAAGAGCGCGCCGCCCGTGAGCGCGATCACCATCGTCGCGCCGTAGTCCGGCTCGGCAAGTGCCAGCCCCATCAGGACGGCGACGATCAGGGCGGCCCGGAACGCGCCGCGCCAGAACTTGCCGACCATCCACCCCGCGCGGTCGAGGAACACGGCCGTGGCGAACACGGCGAGCAGCTTCGCGAACTCGCTCGGCTGGAGGCGCAGCGGCCCGAACACGACCCAGCGGTGCGATCCGTTCACGCGCGGGAAGAGGAACACCGCCCCCATCAGGGCCACGATCACGACATAAAGGCCGACCGTCAGCCACGGCCACTCCCGCCACCTGTGATAGTCGAAGCGGATCGCCGCGAAGAGGAAGGGAAGCGCCACCACCAGCCACACCGCCTGGTGGATGATGAAGTGGTTGGGGTCTGAATAAAGGCGCATTCCGTTCCCGCCGCCGGCGGAAGCGAGGACGATGAATCCCCACGCCAGCAATGCGAGAACGGAAATGCCCAGCAGAGTCAGAACGCGCTGCACGGAGCGGACCTACCGGGGGCAGGGCCCTACTGGGCGTTGGGCTTCGCGTCCGCCGGGAGCTTGAGGACCTGCCCGGCCTTGATCGAATCGCCCGCCTTGAGGTCGTTGAGGTCCATCAGGCGGCTCGGGCTGATGCCGTACGCAATGGCAATCGAGACGATGTCATCCCCCTCCTTCGCCGTGTAGGTGGCGGAAGACGGAGCCGGGGCGGGGTCGGCGGCGACCGGCTCGGCGACGGGAGCGGGCGTCGCGTCGGCCGGGGGAACGGCGGTCGTCGTCTCGACGGCGTTCGACAGGGACGTGTTCTCCTCAACGGGGGCGGCGGCCTCCTTCTTCTCCGCACCCTCCTTCTTCGGCTCCTTTACGTCCTTCTTGGCAACGTCCTTCTTGGCGTCGGGGGCCTTCTGCGCCGTCTTGCCGGCGGCGGCGGTGTCGACCGGCTTCGCCACGACCTTCTCGGCGGGGATCAGAAGCTCCTGGCCCACGCGGATCGAGTCCTTGGTGAGCTTGTTCAGGTCCTTGAGCGTACGGATCTTGATGCCGTTCTCGTGGGCGATCTTGCCGAGCGAGTCGCCGTTGCGGACCTTGTACGTCTTCGTGGGGCCCGTGTACGCCTTGAAGGCGGACTTCGTCTTGACGGGGGCCGTCGTGTTCGCGGCGGTGACGGGCGCATCCGCCGACGCCAGCTTCACCTTGGCCTCCGGCTTCTTGGCCACCGCCGCGACGGCAGCGCCCGGCAGCACGATCTTCTGCCCCACGCGGATGTGGTTGGGCTTCAGGCCCGGATTCGCCGCCACGACGGCGCTCATCTTCACGCGGTGGCGCACGCAGATGCCGGAGAGCGTGTCGCCCCGCTGCACGACCACCGTGCTGTTCCCGGCCACGGGCGCAGCCGCCGTCGGCTTCTTCGACGGCTTCGGCTGGGCGGGCGGCGGCAGCGGCTTGACCTGCGCGACCTTGGAGGGCGTCGGCTCGACGACGGGCGGCGGAGGCGGCGGCGTGGTCACCGCCGTGACGGTGATCGGCGGCTGCTCGCCCGGCGTCGCGGCAACCGGGGCCGTCGGCTGCGGTTGCGCCACGGCAGGATCGACCACCGGCGGCGGAAGGTTGTCCGTCCCCGACCGCGTCGCCTTGCATCCCTGCAACACCAGGCAGGCCACCGCCATGTTCATACCCAGAACCAATCCGAGCTTCTGCGCCTTCATGTCATCATCCTCTTTTGCTTGCGTGCGCGCCCACACCCTCCGCGCCCTCCCGTGCGAGGGCCGCGAACGTGTCGCCGCGTACACCGTAACTTTTAAATTGATCGAAACTTGCCGTTCCGGGCGACAGGAGCACCGTCTCGCCGGGACATGCGTCGCGCCGGGCCGCCTCGACCGCGCGGTCAAGCGTCCCGCAGAGTTCACAGGGCACGGCGCTTTCCCATGCGTCCGAAAACTGCTGCGCGCAACGCCCAATAAGATACACTTTTTTGACCCCCGAACGCAAGCGCGGAATGACAGATTTTGGGTCGTCGCCCTTCGGGAGGCCACCCGCGATCAGCAGGACGGGACCCGTACACATGCCCACCCCCGCCGCGAGGGCCGCGAGCGAGGTCGCCTTGGAGTCGTCCACCCACGTGACGCCCGCCCGTTCGAGGACGGTCTGCATGCGGTGCGGCAGGGGCGTGAAGGCGGCGACGCCCGCCGCGATCCGCGCGTCGTCCAGCCCCGCCGCCCGCAGGAGCGCGACGGCGCAGAGGCCGTTCGCGCGCAGGACGGGGTTGTCGAAGTACGAACCCGCCAGCAGACGCGCGGCGGCGGGGTCGGACACGGGCGCACCGCCGCTCCCGTCGACCGGCACGGGCGCCATCGCGAGGAGCTTCCGCTTGAGGCCGTGGTAGACGGCCGCGCTCCCATGGCGGTCGAGGTGGTCCTCCTGCAGATTGAGGAGCGCCGCCGCCGCAAAGGCGTCCGGCGGCAGGTCCGTCGTCTCCAGCTGGAAGGAACTCACCTCCACGACGGCCCAGGTGCGGCGCGGGTCCGCCCCGCCGCAGACGACCTCGCAGAGGGGCGTGCCGTAGTTGCCGCACGAGACGGCGGGCGTTTCTGCAAGGAGAAGCGCATCCGCGACGAGCTTCACGACGGAGCTCTTGCCCTTCGACCCCGTGACGGCGAGCATCCGTCCGCCGCGCGCGCGCCAGCGCACCGCGCCGAGCTGCAGTTCCGAGACGACGGGGACGCCCGCCGCACGCGCCGCGCGCTGCCAGGGATGGCCGAGGGCGACGCCGGGGCTCGTCACGCAGATGTCCCACGCGCCGGAGGCGGGCCAGGCGTCGGCACCGTCGAGGACCGTGACGGACGCCCCCTCGCGCCGCAGGAGTTCCGCCGCAGCCTGTCCGCTGCGGCCGTTGCCGAGGACGAGCGCGTTCATGGCAGCAGACCGTCGAGGTGCATGCAATGCGACGCCTTGAGGAGAACGGCGTCGCCGGGACGGACGACGGCGGCGAGCGCGTCCTTCGCGGCGGCGTGGGAGAGGCCGCCGAACTGCGCGCCCACGAAGATCGTCCGGTCGAGCGGCAGGTCCGCCGCGCGCGCCTTCACCTGCGCGTGGAACGCGGCGCTCCGATCGCCCAGCTCGAACATGTCGCCGAGGACGGCGATGCGGCGGCCCGCCACGGGGAGGGCGGCGAACGTTTCGAGGGCCGCGAGCATGGCGGTGGGGTTCGCGTTGTAGGTGTCGTCGATGTAGGTGACGCCGCCGCGCTCGACGACGCGCCAGCGTCCGCCGGGCAGCGTGAAGTCCTTCAGCGCGGCGCGGCACGCCGCCTCCGGGACGCCGAAGCGCGCGGCGCAGGCGGACGCGAGGAGGGCGTTCGAGACGTTGTGGACGCCGGGCAGGCGGAGGCGCAGGGCGTCCGCGAAGCGCGCGGCGGCGGGGTCGGCGAGCGAGACGGTGACGAGCGGCACGCGGCAGAGGGCGGCGAGGCGGTCGTAGCGCGCGTTCTCGCGGGCGAGGACGGCGCAGGAGGGATGCGCGGGGGAGCCGGAGAGGTGCGCGAGGAGCGTCCCCTTCTCGTCGGCAATGCCGTCCTGCGTGCCGAAGAACTCAATGTGCGCCGTGCCGATCGAGGAGACGATCCCGACATCCGGTTCGGCGATGTCGACGAGGTGGCGGATCTCACCCGGATGGTTCGTCCCCATTTCCACGACGAGTACGTCGGCGTCGGGCGGGCAGTTGAGGACCGTGAGCGGGAGGCCGAGGTCGTTGTTGTAGTTGCCGGCGGTGGCGTGGACCTTGAACCCGCCCGCGCGGAGGAACGCCGCCACGAGCTCCTTCGTCGTCGTCTTGCCGGCGGATCCCGTCACGCCGACCACGGTCGCCCGGAGCGTGCGGCGGTAGGCGCGCGCGACGCGCGCAAGCTTCCCGCGTCCGTCGACGATCCCCGCCGCGCCCTTCGCGCGCGCCTGGTCGATGAAGTCGTGTCCGTCGACCTTCTCGCCCTTGACCGCGACGAACAGCATCCCCGGCTTCACGAGCCGGGAATCCAGCGTCGCCCCCGTAAAGGGCTTTTCAAGGATTTCCTCTTTCATCTCTTCATGCAACCATTAAGCCGCCCTACGGGCTTTAAGTGGTTAAGTGGTTAAGTAGTTAAGTGATTAAGTTTTTTTGGGGGGTAAGTTGGGTGAGTGGGAGAGTGGGTGAGTGGTTAAGTAGTTAAGTGGTTAAGTTGGGTGAGTGGGTGAGTGGGTGAGTGGGTGAGTGGGTGAGTTCGTTCAAAAAGATCCAAGAACTCGGCTCGTTGACAACTTAACTACTTAACAACTTAACTACATCACTTAACTACTTAATCACTTAACCACTTAATCTTAGCAGACTCCGCGCGTGGAGTGGCGGTAGAACTGGACGAGTTCCCTGATCTCGTCGAAGGGCTCGACATCGTTCTCGACGCGCTCAAGGGCCTGGGAACGGTTGAGGCCGCTGTGGTAGATGAAGCGGAACGCCTCTTTGAGGGCGGCGATGACGTCCTTCGGGAAGCCCCGGCGGTTGAGGCCGACGACATTCGGGCCGATTACCTTGAGCGAGCCCTCCACCATGTCGCCGAGCATGAACGGCGGGAAGTCCTGGCGGATCTTCGACATGCCGCCCACCATCGCGTGGCGCCCGACACTGCAGAACTGGTGGGACGCGGCGCAGCCGCCGATGATCGCCCAGTCCTGGATGTGGACGTCGCCCGCGAGCTGCACGGAGTTGGAGCAGATCACGTGGTCGCCGAGGACGACGCCGTGCGCGGCGTGGCAGTAGGCCATGAAGAGGACGTCGTTGCCGAGAACCGTCCTCTCGCCGTCCGCCGTGCCGAGGTGGACCGTGGCGAACTCGCGGATGACGGTGCGGTCGCCGATCTCGACGTAGGAGACGCTGCCTTCCCTGTACTTGAGGTCCTGCGTCTTCATGCCGATGCAGGCGTAGGGGAAGACCTGGCAGTCCTCGCCGAGCGTCGAATGGCCCCGGATGATCGCGCCCTGCTGCACGACCGTGCGCGCGCCGAGCTTCACGTCCGGCCCGATGCTCGCGTAGGGGCCGATCTCGACGCCATCGCCGAGCTGCGCGTTCTTGTCAACCAGTGCGGTGGGGTGGATGGAAACGGACATGGTGCTTGCTCCTTAGAGGTTCTTGGGGATGAGGTAGCTGGCGAGGGCGGCGCAGAGAATGACCGGCAGCCAGATGAGAAGGTCGGGCCGCACCGCGTAGTTCTTCTCCAGGCTCGTCATGAGGATGACGACGAGGTAGTAGCCGAGCGCCGTGACGAGCGCGATCGCGATGCCGATGGAGGACTCCCGCCGCTGCGCGCGGATGCCGAGCGGCACGCCCACGAGCACGAAGCAGATCGAGGCGAACGCGAACACGAGGCGTTTCTGGAACTCGGTGCGCAGGTTGCTGAGCTGGCTCTTCAGGGTCTTCTTCACGAGCTTGAGCTCCTTGGCGACGGCACCCTTCGCGCGCCCCTCGCGCGCGCGCCGCTCGGCCGCCGCCTGGGGGTCCTTCACGTCCGCCTTCGCGAGGCGGATCTCGGAAAGGAGCTCGAAGAAGCGGAAGTCCTTCTCGCGGCGCTTGTAGGTGCGGTCCTTGAGGGCGTCCTTCACGCGGTACTGGAAGCGGGTGGCGCGCGCCATGCCGGGGTTGTTCTCGTCCAGCGGATCGACGGTCATGCCGTGGAGGTCGAGGACGACGTCGCGCCCCTCGCTCGTCACGAGTGCCTTGGAGGCCGTGATCATGCGGTCGACGCGCGGGTTCGAGAAGTCGAGCACGATGAGGTCCCGGAGCCAGTTCCCCTCCTTCTCCTCGAAGTAGATCTTCACCTTCGGGAAGTCGTCGATGACGCGGCCCGGCTCCAGCAGCTCCAGCCCCGCGCCCACGGAGATGCGGCGAGCGAGGTCGCGGCGGACCTGGTGTCCGCGCGGCACGATCTCGTTGTTGACGAAGAGCCCCATCGCCGTGCAGAACAGGGCGAAGAGGAGCGGCGCGCGGATGACGGCGAGCAGGTTGACGCCGCACGCGCGCATGGCGGCGATCTCGCTGTCCGCCGACAGGCGCGAGAAGACGAGCACGGAGGCGACGAGCAGCGCGAGGGGGATCGTCCACTGCAGCGTCTCGGGAAAGCTCACGAACGCGAAGCGCCCCACGAGGTCCACCGGGATGCCCTGGAGCATGTAGCGGACGATCTGCACCATCAGCCCCACCGTGAGCACGAAGGACAGCACGAGGAACGCGAGGAAGAAGGAAGAGAGAAACGCGCCGAAGACGTAGCGCTCAAGGGTTTTCATTCGCCAGCTCCCCCAAAGTTCCACTGCAGGCCGATGCAGACCGAATAGAGCATGCCGCACGGCGCGTCGCAGGCCAGCAGCGCCTGCGCGTCGACGCGCACGTCCAGCGATTCCGTCAGGTGGTAGAACGCGCCCAGCCCCACGACCGGCCCCGTTGCCGTGCGGTGCGCATCCTCCGCAAACACATGCCGCGCGCCGAAGCGCGTCCCCACGCCGAACGTCGCGAACGGATCGAAGCGCTCGCAGCCGAAAAGCTTGTCGAACGCCTCGAAACCCGTGAAGTGGTAGAGGCCGCGCACGGCGACGCCCGAAAGCGCCTCCCGTCCGCCCGCGCCGGACACGTTCGGCGCGCACACGCCCTCCACCTCCCACGCCAGGAAGTCGGTCGCGTAGAAACCGGCGCGCACGCACGTCTCCGCCGCACGGGAGAGCGCATTCCCGTTGCCGGGCAGCAGCAGCCCGCCCGCCGCGCCGACGTAGGTGGCGGCGCCGCAGACGCCCGCGAGCAGCGCAGCCAGTGCGCAGAAGAGGTTCCGCATCCTCATTTCTTCACCATCTCCGTGATGGCGCTCAGGAACTGGTTGACGTCCGTGAACCGGCGGTAGACGGAGGCGAAGCGGATGTAGGCGACCTCGTCGAGCTCGTGGAGGCGCGCCATGACGCACTGGCCGATCAGGTCCGACGGCACCTCCTCGCCCTCCAGCGCCGCCACGACGCCGCCGATGAGGTCCTGTACCTTCGACTCGGGGATGGGGCGCTTCTGGCAGGCGATGCGCACCGACTTCTCCAGCTTCTCGCGCTGGAACATCTCGCGCCGTCCGTCGCGCTTGACGACGAACAGGTCCTCGCGGTCGATCTCCTCGTGCGTCGTGAACCGGAAGCCGCACTTCAGGCACTCGCGGCGGCGGCGGATGACCACGCCCTCCTTGGAGGTGCGCGAGTCAAGCACCTTGTCGTCGTCGTTTCCGCACTTGGGGCACTTCATGGCTGCTTTCCGTTCGGGCAGAGCGTGCAGTGGCGGCAGTCGAGGGCGAGCGGAAGCGGCGGCGGCGCGCCCCGGTGCCGGGCCCAGACCGCGCCCAGGTGGTTGATCGCCGCCAGGAGGAGGCCCAGCGTGATGAACCCGCCGGCGGGGAGGATTGCCAGCACGACGGGCTTCGCGTGGATGCCGCGGAGCGCGAGGTCGCCCCAGACGGTCAGGGAACCCGCGCCAACGACCTCGCGCACGGCGGCAATCAGCGCGAGCGCGAGCGTGAAGCCGAGCCCCGTCCCGAGGCCGTCCGCCAGGGAGGCGACGACGCCGTTCCTGCAGGCGAACGCCTCCGCGCGCCCGAGGATGATGCAGTTCACGACGATGAGCGGGATGAAGATGCCGAGCGATTCGGAGAGCGCGGGCAGGAAGGCCTGCATGAGGAGGTCGATGGTCGTCACGAACGTCGCGACGATGACGATGTAGCAGGGGATGTGGACCGCGTCGGGGATGGCCTTCCGCAGGGCGGAGACGAGGCCGTTCGAGCAGACGAGCACGAAGGACGCCGCGAGGCCCATGCCGAGCGCGTTCTCCAGGGAGGTCGTCACGGCCAGCGTCGGACACAGCCCGAGCACGAGGCGAAACGTCGGGTTGTTCTTGAAGATGCCGTGCCAGAAGGCGAGTCCGATTTTCATGACGTGGGATAGTATAGCTCAAACGCGCGGCCCCGTGGGGTCGCGCGTTCGTTCGGGACGTGCCCGGAGGGGCGCCTACATGCCGCCGCGCCCGCGCAGCGAGCCGTGGCGGAGGAAGCCGTCGTACTTGCGCACGAGGAGGTGGGACTCCATGACGCGCAGCGAGACGAGGGCGACGCCCACGATGATCAGCAGCGAGGTGCCGCCGAAGAACGCCGCGACGGAACCCGGCACGCCCATCATGCCGCTCAGCACCTGCGGGACGATGGCGACGAGGAGGAGGCCCACGCCGCCGATGAGGGTGATGCGCGTCATCACGGCGTCGAGGTACTCGGCCGTCGCGAGGCCGGGGCGGATGCCCGGGATGTAGGAGCCGTCCTTCTTGAGGTTCTCGGAAATCTCGATCGCGTTGAACTGCGTCGCCACCCAGAAGAAGGCGAAGAACAGGATCACCGCCGCGTAGATGGCGATGTGCGTGGGGCTGCCGAGGTCGCCGAGCTGCATGCCGAAGTAGCGCAGCCAGCCGAGGAACCCGGTCTTGTCCGGCGGGATCTTCGTGAGCAGCACGGCCGGCAGCTGCAGGAGCGGCTGCGCGAAAATGATCGGCATCACGCCCGTGTAGTTCACGCGCAGCGGCATGTAGGTCTGCTGCATGCCGTAGGTGTTGCCGCCGCCGAGGGAGCGGCGCGTCGCGTGGATGGCGACCTTGCGCACGCCCTGCGTGAGGAGCACGGTGCCCATGACGACCGCGAAGCCGAAGAGGAGCAGGAGCGCGAGTTCGGTGATGCTGCCGTAGGCCTGCTCGTTGCCGAGGCCGAAGTAGCGGCGCCAGGCGTCCTTGATCGCGTCGGGGAGGCGGGAGGTGATGTTGATCATGATGATCAGGGAGCCGCCGTTGCCGATGCCGAACGTCGTGATCTGGTCGGCGATCCACATGATGAACAGCGTGGCGGAGGTCATGCCGATCACCGTCATCAGCTGGAAGCCTAGGCTCGGGTTCACTACGACCTTCTTCAGCGCCTCCACGACGCCCGCGTCCTGGATGCCCAGGAGGCCGGCGAGCTGCACCGGGTTCATGAGCGAGATGGAGACGAGCCAGGCCTGGAGCACGCAGATGACGATGGCGAGGTAGCGGGTGATCTGCGACAGCTGCTGGCGACCGGTCTCGCCCTCCTTCTTCAGCTTCTCCAGGGAGGGGATCACCGACGACAGGAGCTGGATCACGATCTGCGCCGAGATGTACGGCCAGATCGACAGCGAGCCGATCGCGCACACGGCGAAGGAGCCGCCCGTGAAGGCGTCGAACATGCCGAACATGCCGCCGGCCTGGTTGTTCGCGCGCGCGGTGTCGATCGCCGTCTGCAGGGCCATCCAGTCGATGCCGGGGGTCGGGATCAGGGAGATGAGGCGGCAGACGGCCACAAGGCCGAGCGTGATGAGGATTTTCTTGCGCAGCTCGGGAATCTTGAAGGCGTTAGAGAAGCCCGTGAACATTGACATTGGTTGTTCTCCGAAGAGGATTGCTGAAAAAGGCGACGGGACTCCGGGGCGGACGCCCCAAAGAGTCCCTTCATCCGGACGCGGACGCGCGGCGTGCGCGCCCGGACTGCTGGCATCAGGCGACGGAGCCGCCGACGGCCTCGATCTTCGCCTTCGCGGAGGCGGAGCACGGAACCTTGACCGTGAACTTCTTGGTCAGCTCGCCGGTTCCGAGGATCTTCACGCGCGGACGCTTGTTGTCCGAGAGGCCCTTGGCCGCGAGCGTCGCGACGGTGATCTCGTCGCCCGCGTTGAAGAGCTTCTCCAGCGTCGACACGTTGACGCCCAGCGCCGCGACGCGGAACTCGAAGTTGTTGAAGCCGCGCTTCGGCAGACGGCGCACGAGCGGCATCTGGCCGCCTTCGAAGCCGAGCTTCTGCTTGTGGCCCTTGCGGGCGTTCTGGCCCTTGTGGCCCCGCGTGGAGGTCTTGCCCATGCCCGAACCGCAGCCACGGCCCACGCGCTTGGCGCGCTTGCGGGCACCGGGGGTGTTTGTAAGAGAGGAAAGATCCATAACTAAAATTCCTTATCCTAATTGAAGGGGTGCGGGGGAACCTGGGTTCCCCCGTCCTTTCCGACCTACGCGCGAATCGCCGCGATCTCCTCGGCGGAGCGGAGCTTCGAGAGCGCGTCGAGCGTGGCCTTGACCACGTTCAGGCGGTTCTTGGAGCCGAGCGACTTGCCGACGGCGTCGCGGATGCCGGCCGCTTCGAGCACGGGGCGCATGCCGCCGCCGACGATCAGGCCGGTGCCGGCGGGGGCCGGCTTCAGCAGCACGCGGCCGCCGTCGCAGTCGCCCGTCACGTCGTGCGGCACGGTGATGCCCGCGAGCTTGTCGCCGATCATCTCCTTGCGGAGCGTGACGGCGTGCATGGCCTTGCGGGCCGCGTCGCCGCCCTTGCGGATGGCATCGGAGACCTCGTTGGCCTTGCCGAAGCCCACCCCGACCTTGCCCTCGTGGTCGCCGACCACGATGACGGCGGAGAAGGACATGCGGCGGCCGCCCTTGACGGTCTTCGCGCAGCGGTTCACGAACACGACGCGCTCGTCGAGGTCGTCGTTCGCGCCGGACTCGTTGCGGCGCTTGTCACGGTTCATCGCCATTATTCAGCCTCCTTGGCGGGTTTGTCGCTGATCGAAAGTCCGTTCGCCACGGCGGCGTCCACGACGGCCTTGACGCGGCCCGTGAACTTGAAGCCGCCACGGTCGACCACGACCCGGGTGATGCCCTTCGCCTTGGCGGCCTCGGCGGCCGCGGCACCGAGGCGCGTCGCGACCTCGACGTTGCAGTGCGGCTCCTTGACGGACGTGGCGGAGGCGAGCGTGTTGCCGACGGCGTCATCGATGAACTGCACGTAGATGTGCTTGTTCGAGATGCAGATCGACATGCGCGGCTTCTCCGCGCTGCCGATCACGCGCTGGCGGAGGCGAAGATGGCGCTTCGCACGCTGGTCCTTACGGTTGAAACTCATTCTGTTTTCTCCGAATCAGGCAGCCCTCAGGTTAGGCCACCTTCTTGCCCTGTTTACGGCGAATGTGCTCGCCTTCGTACTTGATGCCCTTGCCCTTGTAGGGTTCGGCCGGATAGAAGCTGCGGATGCGCGCCGCCGCCGCGCCCACCTTGTCCTTGTCGATGCCCGAGACCGTGACGAGGAGGCCGTCGTTCTCGACGGTGACCTTGATTCCGGCGGGGACCGTGTAGACCTTGGGGGAGGCGAAGCCGAGCGAGAGGGAGAGCGTGGCGCCCTGGAGCGCGGCCTTGAAGCCGGTGCCCTCGATCGTGAGCTTCTTCACGTAGCCTTCCGCGACGCCCTTCACGTTGTTGTTGATGAGGGCGCGGGCGAGGCCGTGGAAGTTGCCGAACTGCTTGTCGTCCGCGCAGGAGACGAGGACCTTGCCGTCCTTGACCTCCGCGGAGATGCCGCTGTGCATGACGTAGGAAAGCTCGCCGAGCTTGCCCTTGACGGTGACCTTCTGGCCGTCCACCGTCGCGGTGACGCCGGCCGGGAGGACCACGGGTTCTTTACCGATACGAGACATTGTCCTTGCTCCTTACCAAACGGTGCAGATGAGTTCGCCGCCGAGGCGCTGCTTCTTCGCGTCCACGCCGCTCATCACGCCCTTGGACGTGGAGAGCACCGCGAGGCCCATGCCGTCGAGGACGGCGGGAATCTCGGCGCAGGAGACGAACTTGCGCAGACCGGGGCGAGACTGGCGCTGGAGGCCGCAGATGGCCGGTTCGGCGCGGTCCGAGTACTTCAGCGTGAGGACGAGCTTCTTCGGGAAGTCGGAGGTCACGTAGACGTCCTGGATGTAGCCGGCCGCCTTGATGACCTTCGCGATCTCGGCCTTGAGGTTCGACGCGGGGACCGTGACCTGCACGAGGCGGGCCTTGAGTCCGTTGCGGATCGACACCAGCATGTCGGAAATGGGATCGATGATCATTTCTTCAGTTCCTTTCCGTTACCAAGAGGCCTTGGTGACGCCCGGGATGAGACCGTTCACGGCGAGCTCGCGGAAGCACAGGCGGCAGACGCCGAACTTGCGCATGTAGGCGTGGCGACGGCCGCAGAGCTTGCAGCGGTTGTAGGCGCGCACGCCGAACTTCGGCTTGCGGTTCGCCTTTTCCATCAGACATTTCTTGGCCATTGCTTAGTTCCTTCCCGCAAACGGCATGCCGAGGGCCACGAGGAACTCCTTGGCTGCCTTGTTGTCCTGGGCCGTCGTGACGAACGTCACGTCCATGCCGGAGTTGGGACCCGCCGCTTCCACGATTTCCGGGAAGATCGAGTGGTCCTTGAGGCCGAGCGTGTAGTTGCCGCGACCGTCGAAGCCGCGGTTCGGAACGCCGCGGAAGTCGCGGATGCGGGGGAGCGCCACGTTGATGAGGCGCTCGCAGAACTCCCACATGCGGTCGCCCCGGAGGGTGACCTTCGCGCCGATGACCATGCCCTCGCGCAGCTTGAAGTTCGAGATGGACTTCTTCGCCCGGCAGAGCATGGGCTTCTGGCCGGTGATCACCGCCAGGTCGTCCACGAGGGCCTTCTGCTCGTCCTTGGAGACGATGCCGAAGCCCATGTTGAGCACGACCTTCTGGAGGCGGGGGACGAGCATCTTGTTCGTCGTCCCGAGCTTCTTCTCGAGTTCGGCGATGATGCGCGAATTGTATTCTTCTTTCAGCTTCGGCATGGTCAGGCTCCCTTGGTCCACTTGAACTCGACGATCTTGCCGGAGTCCTTGAGCTTGAGCGCCTTCTTGCCGTCCTTCTCGGCGGCGGCGACGCGGCTGCCCTTCTTGGATTCGGCGTCGTACGGCATCAGCTTGCACAGGCGGATCGGGAACTCCATCTCCACCAGGCCGCCCTGCGTGCGCTCCGTGCGGCGGACGGCCTTCTTGTGCATGTTGAGGCCCTCGACGATCGCGGTGCCGTCCTTGCGGTTGACGCGCTTGACGGTGCCCGTGCGGCCCGCGTCGTTGCCGTTGATCACGATGACCGTGATTCCCTTACGAATACGTGCGATACTCATGATTCGCTCCTCTTAGACCACTTCCGGGGCCATGGACAGGATTTTCATGTAGTTCTTCTCACGCAGCTCGCGCGGCACCGGCCCGAACACGCGGGACCCGATGGGGTTGAGCTTGGAGTCGACGAGCACGCACGCATTCTGGTCAAAGTGGACGCGCTGGCCGTCCTCGCGGACGATCTGCGCGCCCGTGCGGATGATGACCGCCGTGGCGACCTGACCCTTGCGGATCGAACCCGTGGGGGACGCCTCCTTGATCGACACGCGGATGATGTCGCCGAGGTGCGCGTACTCCTTGCGCTGCTTGAGAATGCGGAAGCACATGGCGCGCTTGGCGCCGGTGTTGTCCGCGACAACGAGGTTGGAGAGTTCCTGCAACATGGCCTACTTCTCCTCTTCCTTGACGATGCGCCAGCGCTTCGTGGCGCTGAGCGGGCGCGTCTCCATGATCACGACCTCGTCGCCCACCTTCGCGGTGTCGGCCTCGTCGTGCACGTGATACTTCTTGCGGCGGATCACGATCTTCCCGTAGAGGGGGTGCTGCTCGCGGTAGGACACCTCGACGACAACGCTCTTGATGCCCATCTTCGAGACGACCTTGCCCTTGCGGACCTTGCGGGCGCCGCGTGTGACTTCGTTCGCCATGGTTACCTGGCCTCCTTCTTCGCCATGTTCTGAACGGTCAGCATGCGGGCGATTTCGCGGCGCATGAAACGCATCCGAGCCGGCTTTTCAACATCGACCTTCGACGCATGCTTCAGCTTCAGGTCGGCGAGTTCCTTGCGGACCTCGCGGATCTTCGCGGCGAGCTCATCGGCGCCGAGTTCCTTCAGTTCGTTCGTCTTCATCAGATTTTAACTCCGGCACGGGTGACGAGTTTCGTGTGGATGCCGATCTTCGTCGCGGCGAGGCGCAGGCATTCGCGGGCGACCTCCTCCGAAACGCCGCCGATCTCGAAGAGGACCTTGCCGGGGAGGACCACGGCGACCCAGAACTCCGGGTTGCCCTTGCCCCCGCCCATGCGGACTTCGATCGGCTTGCGGGTGATCGGCTTGTCGGGGAACACGCGGATCCAGAGCTTGCCCTTGCGCTTCATCTCGCGGTTGATCGCGACGCGGCAGGCTTCGATCTGGGTGGCGGTGAGGAACCCGCGCGTGAGCGCCTTCAGGCCGAACTCGCCGTACGCGAGTTCCGTGCCGGACGTGGCGTAGCCGCCGCGGTTGCC
Organism: uncultured Kiritimatiellota bacterium; assembly: GCA_934667295.1. Taxonomy (GTDB): domain Bacteria; phylum Verrucomicrobiota; class Kiritimatiellia; order RFP12; family UBA1067; genus RUG572. The sequence goes on along the minus strand of CAKULR010000002.1, from coordinate 5,030 downwards.
CTTCGACTGCTTGCGGTACTTGACTCTCTTGGGCATCAAAGGCATGGCTTACCTACCTTCCTTGCGATCTCCGCGCTCGCGGCGCTCGCCGCGTTCGCGGCGGGGGCTCTGGCGGGGCTGGAAATCCTCTTTCTTGCAGATCCACACCTTGATGCCGATCTTGCCGGCCGTGGTGTTGGCTTCGGCGAAGCCGTAGTCGATGTTCGCGCGGAGCGTGTGCAGCGGCACCTTGCCCTCGCGGCCCCATTCGACGCGCGCGATCTCCGCACCGTTGATGCGGCCCGAGGCATGCACCTTGATGCCGTCCACGCCCATGTCCATCGCGACCTTCTGCGCGCGCTTCATGGCGCGCTTGAGGGCGATGCGCTTTTCGAGCTGCTGGGCGATGGACTCGGCGACGAGCTGGGCGTCGCAGTCCGGCACGCGCACTTCCTTGATTTCGAGGTAGACTTCCTTCTTGGTCATCTTCTCGAGGTCCTGGCGCACGCGGTCCACGTCCTGGCCCTTGCGGCCGATGATCACGCCCGGGCGGGCGCTGAACAGCGAGACGCGCACGCGGTTGGCGTAGCGCTCGATGAGGATCTTGGAGAGACCCGCGTCGACGAAGCGCTTCTTCACGTACTCGCGGATCTGCTGGTCCTCGACGAGGAACGCGCCGAACGTCTTCTTGGGGGCGAACCAGCGGCTGCGCCACGCACGGTTGACCGGCAGGCGAAAGCCGGTGGGGTTGACTTTCTGACCCATTATTTGCTCTCCTTGCCGTCCGTCAGGACGACCTTGCAGTGGCAGAGACGGCGGGCGATCGGGTGCGCCGAGCCGCGGGCGGTCGGCCAGAACCGGCGAATGCGCACGGACTCGTCGAACACGCACAGTTTGACCGTCAGCGTCGCGACATCGAGACCGTTGTTGTTCTTCGCGTTCGCGACCGCGCTGAGGATCGTCTTCTTGAGGATCTGCGCCGCCTTCTTGGGCGAGAACTCGACGACCTGGAGGGCCGCCGCGACCGGCAGACCCTGGCATTCACGCGCGAGCGGACGGCCCTTCGCCGCCGACATGCGCGCATTGCGGGTAAGTGCAATCACGTCCATGAGCTTACCTCTTATCTTCCTTCTTCACGAGCGCGCCGTGCGACTTGAACGTGCGCGTGGGCGCGAACTCGCCGAGACGATGGCCGACCATGTTCTCGGTGATGTACACCTGCAGGTGCTGCTTGCCGTTGTGGATCGCGAACGTGAGGCCGACGAAATCCGGGAGGACCATCGAACGACGGCTCCACGTCTTGATCGGCTGCTTCTTGCCCGCGGACTTCATCTTCTCGACCTTGCGGAGGAGGGAATCCTCCACGTACGGTCCCTTCTTGAGAGAACGCGACATGTTTTACTTCCTCCGCTTGACGATGACCTTGTTGGACGCCTTGTTCGGCTTGCGGGTCTTGCCGCCCTTCGCGAGCTGGCCCCACGGCGAGCACGGGTTCGTGCCGCCGGACGTGCGGCCTTCGCCGCCGCCCATCGGGTGGTCGACCGGGTTCATCGCGACGCCGCGCACCGTCGGGCGGATGCCCATCAGGCGCTTGCGGCCGGCCTTGCCCAGCTTGATCGAACCCCAGTCCTTGTTGCCGACCGCGCCGATCGTCGCCCGGCAGCGCCCGTCGAAGATGCGGACTTCGCCCGACGCGAGCTTCAGCGTGACCGTGCCGCCCGAACGCGCCATCACCTGGGCCTCGGTTCCGGCCGAGCGCGCCAGCTTGGCGCCGCGACCCGGAATGAGCTCCACGCAGTGGACCATCAGGCCGAGCGGGATCTGGCTGAGGGGCAGGCAGTTGCCCACCGTCGCCTCGGCCTTCTCGCCGGACATCACCTTCATGCCGACCTTGAGACCCTCGGGGGCGAGGATGTACGTCTTCGTGCCGTCGGCGTAGTCCAGGAGCGCGAGGTTCGCGCTGCGGTTCGGATCGTACGCGATCGCCGAGACCGTCGCCTCCACGCCGTCCTTGACGCGGCGGAAGTCGATGATGCGGTAGCGGCGCTTCACGCCGCCGCCGTGGTGGCGGACCGTGATCTTGCCCGAGTTGTTGCGGCCGGCGGTCTTGCGGACCGCGCGCGTCAGCGACTTGACGGGCTTCTTCTCCGTGATCTCCTCGAACGTGGAGGCCACGCGGAAGCGCATGCCCTGCGAACGGGGCTTGAATGTCTTGAGTGCCATTTCGATCAGCTCCCTTACAGCATTTCGATGCGCTCGCCGGCCTTGACCTCGACGATAGCGCGCTTCCAGGTGGGCTCCACCGCCTGGCGGCGCGTGCCGCGGATCGTGCGGAGACCGCCCTTCATGTTGACCGTGCGCACCGCGAGGACGTGTACGCCGAACCGGGCCTCGACGGCCTGGCGGATCTCGGGCTTCGATGCGGTCCTGTCGACCTCCAGGAAGTACTGGTTGAGAGCCGCGAGACGCGATCCCTTCTCGGAGAGGATGACGCGCTTGATGATTTCACGGGCCATTACTTGGTCTCCTTGTTTCCGGCCACGCGGGCCATGAGGGCGTCGAAGCCGGCCTTGTCGCACACGATGTTCTTGAAGAGGAGCACCGCGTACGGGTTGATCTCGGACGCCGTCGCGGAATCGACGCGCGGCAGATTGCGGACCATGAGGTCCAGCGTCTCGTTGATCTCGGCCGTGAGGATGAGCGCGCTGCGGTCGATGCCGAGCGTCTTGAGGAACGCCGCCATCGCCTTCGTCTTCGCCGCCTCGAACTTGAACTCGGAGACGACCAGGACCTCGCCGGCCGCGATCTTCTCGGAGACGGCGCGCGCGAACGCGAGCTTCATCACCTTCTTGTTGATCTTCTGGGAGTAGTCGCGCGGCTTCGGGCCGTGCGCCACGCCGCCGCCGCGCCACACCGGGCTCTGGCGGAAGCCCGCGCGGGCGTTGCCCGTGCCCTTCTGCTTCCAGGGCTTCTTGTTCGAGCCGGCGACTTCGCCCTTGCCCTTCGTGCACGCCGTGCCGGCGCGCATCGCGTTGCGGATCGCGGTGACCGCGTCCTTGAGCGCCTGGGCGCCCTTGTCCAGCACGAGCTGGCCGTCCTCGACCGAAAGGTCGGCGGCGGCGGCGCCGGCGGAGGTATACTGCTTGATTGTAGCCATGATTACTTGGCCCCCTTCTTCGCCTTGAACGCGAGAGCCGCGTTGAGGAGGGACTTGCGGATGAACACCGTGCCGTTGCGGGCGCCGGGGACCGACCCCTTCACGAGGATCGCGTTGTCCTCCGGGCGGAGCTGCACCACTTCGAGGTTCGTCGTCGTGCGCGTGACGTCGCCCATGTGGCCCGGCATCTTCTTGCCCTTCTCGATCCAGCCCGGCAGGTCGCGCGCCGCGAGACCGCCCGTGCGGCGCTTGGAGTGGCCGCCGTGCGTGAGGTTGCCGCCCGCGAACTTGTAGCGCTTCAGGACGCCGGCAAAGCCCTTGCCCTTCGTCGTGCCCGTCACGTCGACGTACTTGACGCCCTCGAAGTTCGCGACCGTCACAACGTCGCCCGCCTTGACCGCCTCGCCCTCGTCGAGCGCGAATTCCTTGAGGATGCGCACCTTCCGGTCCACGAGACCACCCGTCTTCTCCTGGTGGCCCGCGACGGCCTTCGTGAGGCGCTGCTTCTTCTGTTCGCCGAAGCCGAGCTGGGCGGCCACGTAGCCGTCCCTCTCCAGCGTCTTGAGCTGCACGACCGGGCAGGGACCGACTTCGAGCACCGTCACGCAGAGGCGCTTGCCGTCGACGAACACCTGGGTCATGCCGACCTTCTTGCCAATCAGACCTTCCATCACAACCTCCTTAGACCTTGATCGTGATGTCCACGCCCGCGGGCAGGTTCAACTTCTTCAGCTCGTCGATCGTCTTCGCCGTCGGGTTGACGATGTCGAGCAGACGCTTGTGCGTCCGCATTTCGAACTGGTCCATGGACTTCTTGTCCACGTTCGGCGAGCGGTTCACCGTGAAACGCTCGACGCGCGTCGGCAGCGGGATCGGGCCCACCACCTGCGCACCCGTCCCCCGGGCCGTGTCGATGATCCCACCGACGGCCTGGTCCAGCACACGGTGATCGTATGCCTGGAGGCGGATGCGTACTCTCTGCTGTTGCATCTCTGGTTCTTTCCTTGGTTTGTTCTTCGTTTCCTGCCCTTTCACGACTCCGATATCGACGGTCGGGATGAATCCCGTTGCCCTCGCGGCCTCGCAAGCCGGCTCGGAGCTGGGTGTCCGGTCAGTCCACCCGCCGAAAAGCCGCATCGTTGATACGAAAAGCGCCCGTGGCGCCTTCCCGGCACGCACGAGCGTTTCTGCTCCCTGCCGGACGCGTCAGGCGGGAGCGACCCTTTCCTGACCGTATCGCGAACTCGAACCCTTCTTGGGGTGAGCACTCAGTTTAGCAAAAAGGGGCGGGGAGGACAAGGGGGTAAATTGAAAAAATGGACGGGGCGGCGGCCTAACCGTTGAGCGCCGCGCAGCGGGCGACGCTGCAGGCGAGGCCGTCGTCCGGCGAGGTCCCCAGGCGCGCGGCCATCGCCTTCGCCTCGCGCACGAGGTCCGCCAGGGAAATCTCGCCGATCCCGTGCGTCCGCAGGTAGCGCATCCCCCGCCGGTAGGCCGGAAGGGCGTGGACGGACCCCGCCCGCGCCGCCTGGGCGAGCGCCGCCACGTTGCGCGCGCTGAGGGACGGGCTCGCCCACCCCCCCTCCGCGTTCTGCTCCCGCACCAGCGCCGCCACGGCGGAATCGAGCGCGCGCGGCGCCACCGTCGGATCCTTCGCAAGCACGGTCACGGCGAAGGCCTGCACGTAGGGGGCCGCCGACGACGCCGTGAACGTGCCGTCCGGACGCTGGCAGGCGACGAGGCGCGCGGTCGTCCAGGCCGGCGCCGGACGCTGGAACACGCTTCCCACCGCGAAGAGGAGCGCCAGTCCGGCGGCGCCCGGCAGCGCCGCCGCCAGGGTCACGATGGCCGTCCACTCTCCGGCTTTCAGCCAGCCCCTGGCCCGCTCCGCCGC
>CAKULR010000001.1 GCA_934667295.1 uncultured Kiritimatiellota bacterium | reverse complement strand
GCCTGTGGATCGGCCTTTCCGCCCTCGCCTCCGCCCTCGTGCTGGGCGTGATGGGCATGGCCATGCTCGTGAAGTCGCTGCGTCCGGAACTACCCGCGTCGCCGTCTGCGCCGTCGCTCCCGCCCGATCCGCTTTCCGTCCTGACGACGACCGAGACACCCGTCCCAGCCGGAGGGGTGGAGGCGCCGTCGTCCGCATCGCCTACGGCGCCCGTCGCCGAGGCATCCGCATCCGACGAACTCGCCTCCGCGCTCGCGCCGCAGCCGTCCGCCGAGGAGTCCCCCGCCGTCGCGAAGCCCGCGCCGCAGCCGAGCACGACGCCGGCTCCGGTGCCTGCGCGGCCGCGCCCGAACGCCTCCGCGTTCGTGGAGACCATCGCGCCCGAGCTGCGCCGCTACGCGATGTACCGCCGCATGGCGACGGTGCCCGAGACGCGGGCGGAGGCGTACAGAGCCGTTCTGAAGGCGGTCAACGACGCGCGGCTGCTCGACCCCGACATGCGGATCTACGACCTGGACGGGTCCGCGAATCTGCCGGGCCGTCCGCCGCTCGCGTCCGCCGACCGCGCGACGCTGCGCACCGGCAAGGTCTTCCTCGCGCTGGAGCTGACGCGCGCGGACTGCCCGAAGCTGCTGGAGCAGTACGCCCGCGAGAAGATCGCCGCCACTGCGCTCCTGCCGCAGCCGCGCGCGCTGTCGCTGGACGACGTGGTGGCCCTCCTGGGGCGGGCGGCGAAGAAGGATCTTTTCCCGCTCTTCCGCGAACTCGGCGTGAAGGTCGATCCGGGGAAGACGGCATTTATTGTTCCGGCAATGAAAGGAGTTGATAAACTCCGATGATTGATGCTCTCGCTACCGCTCCGCAGACTCTATATGGCTTCGCAGAAGCCAGTCAAAAAACAATCACTTTTAGGGTCGTGAAGTGCGAATGTTATAACTCTTGGCAGAAACATTCTGCGGAGCGGTAGCGAGAGCTGCACGAATCGGAGTTGTTTTCTCACTGGGAAGAGTCAACCTAATTTATTACCGCATCTATAGGCAAGGAGAGACGAAATGAAGAACGACTGCGTGTTCTGCGCGATCGCCGCCGGCGAGATCCCGAGCTTCAAGGTCTACGAGGACGACCTTGTGCTCGCGTACCTGGACATCAACCCCTTCACCGAGGGCCATACGCTCGTAATCCCCAAGACCCACACGACGGGGCTTCTGGACACGCCCGCCGAGACGCTGAAGGAGATCGTCGTTCGCGTGCAGAAGGTCGCCGCCCACCTCAGGGCCGCGCTGCCGTGCGACGGGTTCAACATCCTCCAGAACAACGGCGCGGCGGCGGGGCAGACCGTCCCCCACGTCCACTTCCACATCGTGCCGCGCGTCGGCACGGCGGCGGGCGAGATTTCGTTCGCGAACCATCCCGGCGACAGGGAAGCATTGGGGAAACTCGCGGCCCGACTGCGCTTCTAGCCATGGACGTTCCCGAGATCAGCTACGAGACCGAGGACTTCTCGGACATCCTGAAGAAGGACGCCCGCTTCGACAGCCGCGCCTACGACTTCGTGCTGCGCGTCATCGCCGAGGCGAGCGAGGTTGCGAAGGGCCACGTCTCCGGGCAGGAACTGCTGGGCTTCTTCCGCGACCTCGCGCTCGACGCCTACGGTCCGCTCGCCTACACCGTCCTGACGACGTGGGGGATCACGTGCTGCGAGGACGTGGGCGCGATCGTCTTCAACCTCTACAACGCCCGCCGCATCGGCAAGACGGACCAGGATTCGCCGGCCGACTTCATCGGCGGCTTCGACTTCCGCGAGGAATTCCTCGGTCCCTACCGCGCGCCCTGACGGAGAGCCGTCCATGCGCTTCGCCCTTTCCACCAACTGGAACAGCGACCGCCTTTCGGACGGCGCGGCCCTCGCCGACGAGGCGCTGGCCCTGGGGTTCGACGCGCTGGAACTGAGCTTCCGCACGCAGCCGGAACACCTGCCGGGCATCCGCAGCCGCCTCGACCAGATGCCCGTCGACTCGGTCCACGCCTACTGCCCCGTGCCCATCGGCGCACCGAGCGGACACCCCGAGCTCCACCAGCTCGCGGACCGCGACGAGACGGAACGCGCGCTCGCCCGCCTCCTCATGAAGCAGACGATCGCCTGTGCGGCGGACCTCGGCGCGAAGGTCGTCGTGACGCACGCGGGCTACGTCGATCTCGACGGCCTTTTCGTGAACTGCTCCTCGGATGTGCTGAGGCGGCTCCTGAAGGGGCCGGACGGCAAGGCGGACGCGGCGCGCCCCGCCTACCGCGCCCATCTCGCGAAGGCGCTCAAGCGGCGCGCGGCGCGCGGACGGAAGTTGCTCGATGTCTTCTCGCGCGAACTCGACGCGCTCATCCCCGACCTGGAGAAGGCCCGCCTCACGCTTGCCCTGGAGAACCTGCCGCGCCTGGAGGGGTTTCCGAACGCGGACGAGGGCGAGGCACTGGTGAAGCGGTTCGCGGGCGCGCCCGTGCGGCTCTGGTTCGACACGGGGCACGCGCGCGTGCGGGAATGCCACCTCTGGAGCGCGTCCACCACGGAAATCGCCACGCGGATGGCCCCCCACATCTGCGGCATGCACCTGAACGACGTGCGGGACTTCCACGACGACCACCGCCAGCCCGGCTGGGGCGGCGTCGACTTCGCGGCGTTGAAGCCGCTCGCCGCGCGCGACATCCTCCGCGTCTTCGAGCCGCACGCCCCCGTCTCGTTCGACGAATTGAAGGCGTCCCTTGCGATGGTTAAGGAACTGTGGTTAAGTAGTTAAGTGATTAAGTAGAGCCCGGACGCGACAAGCGCGTCCCTCCCGTTGCCCGCCCCTCGCCCTTCGCATTTAACTACTTAACCACTTAACTACTTAACTACTTAACGTGACAATGAATTGCCAACATCAGTCAATGAAAAAAGTTGTAATCTTGATTCCCGCGTATGAGCCGGACGACAAGCTTGTCCGGCTTGTCGAGGCGCTGTATCCGCTGGGTGCGCACCTGGTCGTCGTCGATGACGGGTCGACGCGGCCCGAGGCGCGGGCGGCGTTCACGGCGGTGCGGGAACGGGTGGACGCCGTGCTCGTGCATGGGGCCAACCGCGGGAAGGGCGCCGCGCTGCGGACGGGCTTCGCGTGGATCCGCGACCATCTGCCGGAGGCGGAGGTGGTCGTGACGGCCGATGCGGACGGCCAGCACACGCCGGTGGACATCCGCCGCGTGGCGGAGGCGGCGCTTGGGCATCCGCAGGGGCTGGTGCTGGGCGTGCGCGCGTTCTCGGGGCACGTGCCGCTCAGGAGCCGCTTCGGCAACGCCTGGTCGCGCGTGCTCTTCCGTCTGCTGACGGGGCTTTCCGTGCGCGACACGCAGACCGGCCTGCGCGCCGTTCCGCGCGCGCTCCTGGGGCGCATGCTCGCCTTGCCGGGCAACCGCTACGAATACGAGATGCGGATGCTCGTCGACGCGCGCCGCCATGCGGCGAAGCCGCTGCAGGTCACCATCGAGACCGTCTACCTCGACGGCAATCGGTCCTCGCATTTCCAGCCGCTGCGCGATACGATCTTGACGCAGCGGGCCCTGTGGTCCGCGCGCTTTTCGAAGAACGCTGAAGGAGAGGGAAGATGCGGAAGGTCGTGAAGACACAGGGCGTCTGCGCCCAGGCGATTGGCTACGAGGTCGAGAACGGCATCGTCACGGTGTGCCAGTTCATGGGTGGCTGCCCGGGGAACACGCAGGGCGTGGCGAAGCTCGTGGTGGGCCGGAAGGTGGAGGAGGTCGTGGCGCTCCTGAAGGGCATCCCCTGCCGCAACGGCACCTCCTGCCCGGACCAGCTCGCCCGCGCGCTGGAGACCGAGCTGAACGCCAGACCTCCAAAATTAGGTCTGACCTAATTCTGGAGGTCGGCGGCCCGCGTGCCCGATGTCGTTCCCGTGGCATTCCCGTGGGCGCGGCGCGCCGAGGACGTCGCGCCCTACCATGCTGTGCGTGCGTGGTAGGGGCCGACGTCCCGACGGCCCGTGTGCCCGATGTCGTCCCCGTGGGCGCGGCGTGGGGCAATTGCCCGCGTTCGGCGGATGTGGTAGAATAGCCCGCATGAAACTCAACACACTCATCCTGTTGGCGGCGGGCGCGGCGCTCGCCGGAAACCTCTTCACCGCCTCGGCGGACACCACGTTCGCGCGCGATGCGCTCAAGCCGTACGTCGAGAACGGGCAGCTGCCGGGCGCGATCAGCGTCTTCGTCAAGCCCGGCGCCGAGGAAGTCGCGTGCGTGGGCTATGCGGACGTGGCGGCGAAGCGCCCGATCAAGATGGACGACGTCTACATGCAGTGCTCCCAGACGAAGGGCTTCTGCGGCGTGACGATCGCCATCCTCGTGGAGGAAGGCAGGCTCAAGCTCGACGATCCCGTCTCGAAGTACCTGCCCGAGTTCGCGAACCTGTGGGTCAAGACGTCCGAATCGAACGGCGTGCGCACGCTCACGCGGGCGAAGAACACGCTCACCGTGCGCATGGTGATGAACCACACGGGCGGCTTCCCGTTCGAGATCCCGGCCAAGCAGGGCAACATCAAGGGCGGCGGCTGGTCGGGCGGCGCGCCCCTCCGCCAGACGGCGGCGATCGCGGCGGCGTGCCCGCTCCTCTTCGAGCCCGGCACGAAGGTGCAGTATTCGAACACGGGCATCGACATCGGCGCGGCGGTGACGGAGGTCATCACGGGCAAGCCGTGGGAGGAGTTCCTGAAGGAGCGCGTGCTGCTGCCGCTCGGGATGAAGGATTCGGGCTTCTGGCCGACCGACGCGCAGCTCGCGCACCAGGTTGAGATGTACAGCTGCCGGAAGGACCAGCCGGCCGTGTACCAGCGCGAGGCGTCGATGCAGCAGCGCCCGTACAACGACCGCCACGTGTTCGCCTCGGCGGGCGCGGGGCTGTGGACGACGGCGGCGGACCAGCTCAAGTTCTACAGGATGCTGATGAACCTCGGCAAGGGCGAGAACGGCGTGCGCATCCTCAAGGAGGAGACGGTGAAGAACCTCCTCGCGGTCTCGTCGCGTCCGAAGGGCATGGGCGGCTATTCGCTCGGCCTTGTGGCCCCCGAGACGGACAGCGAGGGAAGCTGGTTCGGCCACGGCGGCGCGTGGGGGACGAACTGCATGGTCAACTGGCACCGCAGGCAGCTCAAGCTCTGGGCGGTGCAGCTCACGGGCGGTCCGCGCCCCTGGGACGGTCCGCGCGAGAAGGCGGCGAACGCCTTCTTCAACGCGACGATCGACAATTCCGGGGTGAATGCCTACACCGGCCGCGTGAAGTGAGAAGAAGGACCGATTGAAGGGAGACCGTCGGCGGACTGAACGAAATTGAACGAATAGATCGGTCGGGCCTTTAGGGGGCGGCCGGCTCCCCACTCGGGAGGAACGCACTCCGTTGCGTCCTGGCCGAGGAGTTGGAGATGTGCGGGGTGGGCAACCTAACCCGCACAGCGTACGCGAATCAGCGTATGACGCTTTACAGGAAACTTCGCCAAAGATTCTAAAGGACAAAGCGGAATACAATGGTCGCGCTACGTGTGTCCTACACACACGTGGCGTGTTTCATCATGCATGTTTTGTCTTTGGGTGTTTGGCGACACCTCCTGTAAGACGTGTTGTTGAAGCACGCCATCTTTTTTTCGCACGGGAGGTGACGTGAGGCGAGATGTGCGGAAGAAGTGTGGAGAGACTGCCGTTTTATGTTTACATGGGATGATGTATCGCCTGGCGGCGGTGCAGGCTTCGCGTGCGATGTCGCCATCCGGTCGCTGTCGGATCTTCGTACGGGGGCGAAGACGATGATGCAGGATTTCTATTTTGCGGGTGTGGGGGTCTGGCACTGCTACGAGGGGCGCTTCTGCATTTCACGGCGAGGGTGTGAGGATGTTGTCCTTGAACCGGGCCATCTGTTCGTGAGCTATCCGGGGTACTGGATCACCGTCACGGCGTTGGAGCCGTCGAACCGTCTGGTCTCCGCCGTGCTGACAGGTGGGCAGGTGGAGGACTACTTTGACGGGCTTGGGTACGTCGATGGCCTTCTTGCACGTGTCGTCGCACGGGACGCCTGCTTTCACGAGTTGTGCAAACTGGTTAGGGCCGATGCGTATGTGACGCCCGAAGGGCATGATCGGGCGTGGGGGTATCTGGCGAATCTCCTTGTGTCGATCCTTGAGGACGCGCGTTCGTCGATGAACCGTCTGGTCTTCGATGCCATGCAGCAGATTCGCCGCAACCTGTCACGCGGTGCCGTACGGTTGGAGGACCTGTGCGCGGAATTGCGGGTCAGCCGCTCCTATCTGCACCGCGTCTTCCGCCAACATGGTTTGGGAAGCGTTGCCGACTACGTGAAGTCCGAACAGCTGCGCCGCGCCCTGTGGCTTCTTCGGCACTCTGTCGACCCGGTGGGGAAGATTGCGGAGGCGACGGGTTTCCTGACGGTTTCGCATTTCTCGACCTTCATCAGGCGGCGCACGGGATACTCGCCGCGTGAGCTGCGGAATGGGCGGACGCCTTTTCTGTGAAAAAGGTCGATGTTCACAAAAACAAACATCTGGGCACGTCTGGACAATCTGTGAAATGAAACTGGTGAATTGTGTCCGTTTTGGAAATTGATAGCCAACCCGTCGAAGATGTAAAATTTTCCGTAAAGGGATTGGGCACTCGACGGCATGCCGAAAGCCCGGTTCTGAGTGAAAACAACAACATCGGTTCACCTTTGTGTGAGTACAACAAGGAAAGCTATGAAAGCAAGATGGTTGGGGGTTGGCACGGCCCTCCTTTTGGGAGGCTGCGCTTCTGTTGAAATGGCCCAGTATACGGTTACTTCCTTTGCGGAGGTTCCGTTGAAGGACAAGGCCAAGGTGAAGATCGTCGCGAATGGCGATGCGCTCACGCCGATTGCCACGGCGCTGACGGACGAGTTCAAGAAGAGCGGGGTCCTCCAAGTTGTCGAAGAGAAGGCGGACTACTGGTTTGTCCTCAACGGGTCGAGACAGTACCTTGAAAGCGTGCCACAGAAGACGGTTTCGGTTGACAAGCAGGAAAACGAAAGCGGCGGAACGGAGGTTCTGACGGAAACTGACCGGAACCTTGCCAGTGCCGCCACTGGCGTCGGCGTCGCGGTGTACGAGACGAAGACGCTCGCCCCCGTCCATTATCTTGAAGTTCCGATTTATTCGGGCGACAATACGAACGCCGTCGTCCGCAAGGCCGCCGACTTCGAGGCGCAGTTCGCGGCGGAAGTCGTCGAGCGCGTGAAGGATGTGTTCATCACGCAGCAGAAACAGGTCGAGACGCCCATGCCGCTGGAGGCGGATGGTTCACTGCGCGAACTGTTCACGAAGGGCGGCGTGGGATTTGCCAAGGGGGACCGAAAAGCCTACACGCCCTTTCTCCAGCGCTACAGGCAGATTGGAGCGACAGACCTGGCGAAGCTCTGCGAACAGCTGCGCACCAAGACGTATGAGGGCTCGGACGCGGATCTGCGGCTCGGTAACTACTACCTGTACCTTCTCGTGAAGGAGGCGCTTGTGCAGGATCCGGCCGAGTTGAAGAAGATCCAGGACGAACAGATGATGATCCTGCGGGCTTCGGATGCAAAGGGACTTGCGGAGGCCGTCCCGGTCGCGCTGGCACGCCTTGAATACAAGCGTTCCAATCTTGGTGAATAACAGGAAGGTGATGAGACGATGAAGAGCATTGTGAAGATCGGTGCGTTCGGTCTGGTGACCGGGATGATTGCGTTTCTGGGTGGATGCGCGTCCGAGAAGATCATGGTCGATTACGTCATGCCGGCGAAGGCCGTCCAGGACGTCGGCAAGGTGAACGTGGCGGCCATCCGGGTCAAGGCCAATGTCACGGGCAATCTGGCCGGCGACAACAGGCGGAACGCCGGCCTGGTCAAGCAGCTGCTGGCCATGCGCCTGTACAAGGAAGGGTACTACCGGGTGGCGGACGACATCTGGTCCACTGCGGAGGGTGCCGGCGAACTGGAGAAGATGGTCAAGGACAGGGATTCCGGCCACGGCTACGCAGGCCTCGCGGCGATGGGACAGGGCGCGGAAAAGGTCGTGATCGACGTCACGCTCGACTTGGCGCTGGACGCGAAGCCCGTCAAGAGGGAGATTCCCTTCACGTTGACCACGGTCCCCTACAAGCCGAAGAAGGTCAAGGACGTGCCGACGAGCGAACCGGACGTGAAGGCCACGGTCGTCGAGCAGGTGAAGCAGGAGGTTACGGTCTACGAAGTCGTCGCCAAAGGCACGCTCAAGGCGAAGTTCGTCGGTCCGAACGGTACCGAACCGCCTCTGCCGTACGCGAACGACTTCCAGATCTCGATGCCGGAGGCGGACCGCTTCGACGCCGCCGAGCCGTCGCAGCTCAAGGCGCTTGCCGCCGCCGTCACGCCGGCGGTGAACGGGATTGTCGCGGACATCTCGCCGTACAAGGTGACCCGCGAACTGGTCGCCATCGAGGGTGGAGACGAGCGCGTCGTCCACCTCCTGAACGCCAAGGCGTTTCCGGAGGTCGTGTCGGTCGTTGAAAAGCTGGAGGTCGCGGGACGGGCGAAAGCCGCCGACCTTGAAAACCTCGCGATCGCGCATGAGGCCATGGGCGACTTCTTCAGCGCGCGCGACGTCTATGCGAAGGCGATGAAGGCCGATCCCGGATCGCCGACCGCCAAGGCCGGGCACCAGCGCGTGCTGGACACGTTGGCCGGCAGGCGCGCCGTGAAGGAATCGGGCGCGAAGCAGAACAAGGACACCAAGTTCTCGAAGTAAGAGAAGGGATTGAGACGATGAAACTGGATATGACGATTTTCAGGGTGGCTGCGGTCGCCGGCCTGGTAGCGACGATGATTGCCGGCTGCTCGACGCCGACGATTCCGATCACGATGAACGTGTCGGGCGAAGTGAAGCTCAACGGCGTGAGCAAGATCGCGCTTGCGGACTTCAACTCGCTCAAGGGCGATGCCTTCACGGGCGTGATGGCGGCGGATGCGGAGACGTGTGCGCTTGTCAAGCGCGCGGTGGCGTCGGCGTTCTACGCCTCGCCGATGTACCAGATCGTCGACATGGACATCGAGAAGGACATCCACGATGCCGAGAACGTAACGCCGAAGAAACGGTTTGACGCGATTGTCTACGGGCGCCTCTGGTGGGCGGTCACCCCCGAGGCGAAGGGGCAGTATCCGCACAAGTTCACGCTTGAATCGTGGAACAACGTGCCGTACACGAAGAAGAATCCGCTCACGGGCAAGGACGAGCAGGCCGTCGCGCACGTCACGACGCAGCGCAAGGACGTGATCAGGATGCTCGACTACCGCGTGCGCAATGCGACGTTGATGCTCACGCTTTCCGTCTACCGTCTGGAGCAGAGCGGCAACATCGTCAAGATCACCGACACGTACCAGGTCACGAACCAGGGCTTCACGCTCATGAACGGCGAGATGAAGCTCGATTGCGCGAGCGTGGGCGTGAAGGACGACAACGCCGTCACGCGCCTCCAGGCGACGGGCAAGGACGAGAAGACCACCACGGCCTACGAGGACATGTTCGTGCCGCAGACGCTGTCGATGGCCGACGTCGGCAAGGCCGCGGACGAGATGGCCTCCTCCCTGACGTCTGGATTGACGGGTGGACTGTCCGGCATGGGGGCGCTTGGCGGCGGGATGCTTGGCGACAAGAAGGAGGAGGAAACGAAGAAGGAGGAGGAGACGCCGAAGTCGAACCGCAGGGTCGACGCCAACGGAAAGCTCATCCTGACGCAGGAGACGGTCTCCATGCCGACGGAACTGCAGGCGAAGCTCATGCTGGCCTCTTCCATCTCGAAAGGCCTGGTCGCCAAGTTCGCGCCCTCCAAGGCGACGTTTGACGTCCCCGCCGACCTCGGCGACGCGCGCCTCGAAAACCTGCTCAGGAACGGGGCGTTCAAGTCGGCCCGGGATTACGCGCTCTACACGCTCCGGCAGAAGATGGGGCGGCAGATCTGCGAGAAGCTGGCCCGCGACCTTCCCGAACTCGGCGAAGCGGTTTCCTACCCCGTCCCCGATTCGAGCGAGAAGATCGAGGAAGTCAACGACAAGATGTTCGAGTACCTTGCGGATGAGGACCTGGACGCCTACTTCTACGCGCTCGGCATCTGCAATGAGGCAACACAGCGCATGGACGAGGCGATGGACTACTATCGCTTCGCCTTCAACGTGAAGCCTTCTCTCGATTCTGCGCTCGGTCTCTCGCGTGTCTATCTGTCGCTGGGCGAGGCGGCCAAGCTCAAGCAGACGCAGAAGGCCCGGAACAAGGCGGCGAAGAAGGCGAAACTCGACTGACGCCGGATAGGTTGAACACGAGGTCTTGTAGAACGGCGCCAGGTTCTACAGGACCTCTCGCAAGTCTACACGTACTCAGGAAAGGATGATCACATGAAGAGAATGGTAAGAATGCTCATGGCCGTGTGCGCTTTGTCGTTCACGGCCCTTGCGGGTGACGAGGAGGTGACCGTCAAGGTGTCGGTCGCCGGCGACAACAATTCCGCGCTGAGGAAGCAGTGCGAGGTACAGGGCAAGAAAACCGCCGTGAAGAAGTATCTCGTCAAGATGGGCAATGCGGCCATCACGGACAAGGTCATCGACGAGGCCATGTCGTCCTATGCGAAGTTCGTCGAGGACATCGAGGCGGACGAACAGGAGTACGAGGATGGCGAACTGACGTGTTCCTACACCGTGACAATCAAGCAGACGGATCTCGCGAAATGGCTGGAGGGCGAGGGGATCGACCTCAACGCCGTCGGCGACGCGGGCTCGCTGGAGATCTTCGTCATGGAGGAACCGCCGGATGTCGGACAGATGCAGCTGGGGGACGAGGTGGGGAATTTCTTCTTCACGCGCTACAACATGTTCCAGCGGCGTATCCGCGACGCGCTCGTCAAGAAAGTCGGTGAATTCGGTTTCTCGGTCATCCTCCTTGAGGACAACGAGAACTACGAGGACATGAAGAAGACGGATCCCGTGCTCGTGGGCGTGAGCTACAATGTCAACGGCGACACGAAGGGCTTCACCCGGACGCCTGATTTCCTTCGCACGGTACAGGAGAACAATCCCGATGCCATCGCCCTCTACTACCGCATCGACGCACTCGCGTTCGACGCGGATACGGGGGCGATCCGCACGACGGTTGCGCTGAACTTCAAGAACCTCGCGGCCAACAAGACAATCAACGTCGGAACGCGCGATTTCCAGCAGATCACGCGCAACCGCAAGCCCGACATGGTGATGGCGGACTTCGGTACGTGCGTCGAGCGCGCGATGTTCGCGCTTCTGAACGGCGAGGGGATGGGCGAAAAGCTCAACCACACCGTCAAATCCATGCGGAACGCCGCCGCGCGTCCGAAAGGCCCGATGAAGCTCGTCATCAACTGTTCCCAGGTTGACAGGAAGATCAAGATCAAGGTGCGCAACGGCCTCAAGAAGGCGCTCGTCTCCGCAGGGCTGACCAAGCAGACCAAGGTGGTCAAGGACTCGCTTTCCTGCGTGGTCGTGCCGAGCAAGGACTTCGGCGACCTCGACGACGTCTGGGGAAAGGTGTCCGAGATCCTGCCCGAGTTCTTGGGTGACGACATTGAGATCACGGACGAATGGGCGAAGAAGAACGGCGACACGCTCACCGTCACCATCGGGAAATAGCCATGTACGTATTTAGAGTGCCGAGCATCCTGTTGGGCTGTGTGTTCCTCGTGGCGGGCTGCGCCTCCGAGGAGGCGCAGCCCGCCGTGTCCGTATCCGTGGAACCTGAACCCGTGCAGCCCGTGTACGTCCCACAGGTCAACTCCTATGCGACGGCCGCGCCGGTCGCCGCCATCGACCATGCCGCGTATCGGCAGGTCATTCTGGACGGTATTCAACCGCAGTGGGTCGCCGTCCAGGACATCCGCCGTTCACGGACGAATGACGGCTACGCACGTGTCCAGGTACTCGTCAAGAACCTGACGACGGCACCCATCCGTACACGTTACCGCTTCGACTGGCAGGACGCCGCCGGTGTCGTCGTACAGGATCCCGACCATGACGGCTGGGAGAAGACGACCCTGATTCCAGGTGACGACGGCACGTTTACGTCGATTGCCCCGAAGACGGACTGTGCGGATTTCCGGCTTCGCATGAAGATCATTCAATAATCAAGAGGGAAGACCATGAGTTTCAGAATCCACATGCTCGGACTTTCGCTGGTTTTGGCCGGCGGGGTTTTCGCGGCGGGACAGAACATCGCGGACGCACCGGACGGCGCCGCAGTCAAGTTGTTCCCCGACGGAGGCTATCAGATTACGGCCGTCGGCACGGGGACGTACGACTTCAACGACCCGGACGACATCAAGGACGCCCGCAGCGAGGCCGAAAAGCGCGCAAAGGCCACGCTCGCCAAGTTCTTGAAGGAGGACATTGCGTCCCAGGAGGGCCTGGAAGAGGCGTCCAAGAAGATCAAGAACGTTTCGTCCGACGGGGAGACCCAGACGACGGGCGTTTCCAAGACGAGCGTCAAGACAACGCTGGAGTCGATCCGTTCGTCCGCGAGCGCGTTGTTGACGGGCGTCGTCGTCCTGGCGGACGCTAAGGTCCCCAGCGGCAGCGGCGGTTCCTACAAGGTGATGGTCGGCGTGAGCTCGAAGACGACGGCCGCCGCCACGGCGGCCGCGAACGGCATCGCGGGGGCGTTGTCCAGTCGCGGTACGGCCGCCACCGCATCGGAGGACGGTGCGGCGGCACCGATTGGGACGGGCATCGCGACGCCGCCGGAGGGACTGCCGCCCGTGCCGGAGGGGTGGATTGTCTGCGTAGGTGTTGGATCCGAGCGCAAGACGGCCGTACAGCAGGCGCTCGTGGAGGGTATTTCGCAGGTGTATGGACAGCTGATCCAGAACGACGAGCGCATGAGTGAACGCATGAAGAAGATCAAGACGAATGCCACTTTGCTGGACAAGCCGGTAAGCGCGACGATGAAGACCTCGGTCAAGGAGCAGGCATCCTCAACGCTGACGAAGACGGCGGGGTTCGTGCGCGAGTATCGCGTCATTCAGGTCGTGCCGAAAGACGGTGGACAGGAGGCGACGGTCTACGCCTTTATCGTCAACCCGCGTGCGGGTGGTACGGTGGCGCTGATGGTCTGCCGCCCCACGATGACCGTCGAGGATCGTTCGGCGATTTACCAGTTGGGTCCCAAGGTGCGTATGTCGGGCGCGGAGGTTGCCAAGGCTGTCCAGTTCGCGTTGCCGAATGGCCTCGCGAAGGCGAACAAGTTCCTCATCCTCAACGACAAGTCGCTCGGTACGGTCATCGAGAACAAGGTGACGACGGACGTAATGGTGGAGGCGGGCCTCTCCAACGCCTCGGAACTCATGCTGGCGGGGGCGGGACTCACGCCGGACTTCACCCTGCGGACCGAAATCAGGGATATCAAGTATTCCAAAAAACTCGGGCAGGACAGGAAGACCAAGAAGTTCGGTTCTGTCTACAAGATGACGATCAAGCTCGACGTCGCACTCATGAACGCGCGGAACGGTCAGGCCGTGAAGTCCGACGCAATTACGCTTACACTCGACAATGACGAAATCAAGGGGCTCCTTGCCGAAGATGAGGACGCCGACCTCCTTCAGGCGGCACTCGGCAAGCTTGCCGAACCAATCGAGACCTGGATTGGACAGAAGTAGTCCATCCCGGAAAACAACACCAGGAAAACAGGAAGGATACGACAATGAAGAAACTCATGATCGCCGTGGCGAGCGGCATGTTGCTCGTGCAGGGTGCTTTTGCACAGGCGGCACAGGACCTGCAGCTTCAGGCGAATGCCGGGAACGCGGCCGTACAGGCCGAACTTGACCAGCCCGACGGCGTGGCGATTACGATCAAGCCGGATGGCTCGTTCCAGATCTTCGCCCGTGGTACGGGAATCTACGACTTCAACGACCCCGATGATGTCAAGGATGCCCGGCGTGACGGCACAATGCGCGCCAAGGCGAACCTCTCCAAGTTCCTCAAGGAGAAGGTCGCGTCCAGCGAGGGACTTGAGGAAGTCTCCCGGAAGTCGAAATCCATGACTTCCGATGGGCAGGTCCAGAAGATCGCCGTCAGCAAGGAGTCGGTGAAAACCGCCACCGAGTCGATCCGCAGCGCGTCCGAGGCGATCCTGACGGGCGTGATCACGCTGAAGGACCAGAAGGTGCCGCGCGGCAACGGCGGTGAGGTTCAGGTCACGGTCGGCGTGAGTTCGAAGACGCTCAGGGCGGCGCAGATGGCGGCCCAGGGCATCAATCAGAGTCTGCAGAACCGCGATGCGGCGGTTGGGGAAGCGGGAACGGCGGGATCCGCCGTATTGCCCAATCAACCGAACACAGGTGCCACACGTCAGGCCGATACGGATTTCTAGGGGGAGGGGCGCCTACAGGAAGGTCACTTCCTGTAGGCATTACGAGGGGAGCAGGGTTGAATGAAAGCCGTTTACGCATGGATCTGCCTGATGGGAGGAGGTCTCCCGGTGCTTGCGCAGTGTGACCTGGGCCCTTTGGAGGTCGCACGGCGAACGCATCCGGCGGTCTTTGTTCCCGGGAACGTACTGGAATGTACCGTCGGTGGTCGGGTTGGCTATGTGTACAACGGCGAAGCCGAACAATGCTTCACGGGGGCATTCGCGGAGAAGGATTCCGAACTCTATCGCGAGGCGTCCATGGATGCCCGAAACAATCTTGCGCGCTACCTGGCCAATCGGGAACCGGTCAAGGGGGGCTCGCAAACGACGACGGTCCAGGTGCTCGGCGCACGGCAGCTCTATGCCTATGCCGAGAAGAACATGAGGCGCGTGGTTTGGTTTGTGGAGAGGGACAAGGTCTGGCCCGGGGGGACGAACCGGATCGACCGGTTGAAGTCCGGGCGGCGTTCGCCGCCCCTCTTGCCGTCGCCATCTTGCGGACAAGGGGCCGATTTGATAGAATGAACGGCGTCAGGACACAAGGAGCAGACATGACAACGTATGACTACACGGGCGTCGTCGAGTTGGTCGGCGAGACGAAGGCCTTTGGCACGAATGGCTTCACGAAACGGGAACTCGTCGTCGGCAATGACGTGGATTCCATGAACAAGTACCCGAACCCCGTCCTCTTCACCTTCAAGAAGGAGCGCTGCGCGCTGTGCGACGCGGTGAAGAAGGGCGACCGGGTCAAGGTCAACTTCACGATTGACGGCCGCCGCTGGGACGGCCCGAACGGAACGCGCTACTTCACGGACCTCACGGGCTGGAAGATCGAGGTGCTGAACGGCGACGGTTCGTCCACCGAGCCGGTCCCCGCCCCCGCCGAGGCCCCGGCGATGGAGGCTTCCGCCGCGGCGGCGAGCGATCCCGACGACCTTCCGTTCTGACGGTGAAGACCTGGGGTGACATCCTCCGGCTCGGCGGGACGTATCTCGCGGGCCGGGGCGTGCCGGACGCACAGGTTGCGGCGGAACTTCTGGTGGCGCGGCTGCTGAAATGCGGCCGCGGCTTTCTTTCTCCCCACCTCGCGGAAACGCCGTCCGAAGCCTACGTGGAGGCGATGCGGCGCGGCATGACGCGCCTTG
Source organism: uncultured Kiritimatiellota bacterium (assembly GCA_934667295.1). Lineage (GTDB taxonomy): Bacteria > Verrucomicrobiota > Kiritimatiellia > RFP12 > UBA1067 > RUG572. The sequence continues at coordinate 17,507 of CAKULR010000001.1, read as the reverse complement.
CGAAGGGCGAACCGATCCAGTACGTGCTCGGCGAGTGGGACTTCCGCTCGCTCACGCTCACGTGCGACCGGCGGGCGCTCATCCCCCGCCCCGAGACGGAGGAACTTGTCACGCGCGTCCTGAAGTTCCTCAAGGCGCGTTTTGCGTCGCCCTCCCGGCCGTCCCCCTCGTCCACACCCCCGCTCGTCGTGGACGTCGGCACGGGGTCGGGGTGCATCCTCCTCTCCCTCGCGAAGGAGTTCCCGGGCGAGGCCGCGTTCCTGGGCATCGACATCTCCGCGAACGCGGTGGCGCTTGCGCGCGAGAACGCGGCGCGGTGCGGACTGTCCGACCGGGTGGCGTTCACGGTGGCGGACGGCCTCGACGACTTCGATGAGCCGGAGACGGTCGATGTGCTCGTCTCCAACCCGCCCTACATCCGCACGGCGGACTGCGCGGCGCTCGACCCGCGCATCCGCGACCACGAGCCGATGAACGCGCTCGACGGCGGCCCCGAGGGCCTGGACTTCTACGAGCGCCTGGTCGGCGACGCCCTCAACGTGCTCCGGCCCGGCGGCGGCGTCTTCTTCGAAATCGGCGACGGACAGGGCGCCGCGCTCCGAAAGCTCTTCTTCGACGCGGGTTTCGACGACATCCGCGTCGAGCCGGACTACGCCGGCCACGACCGCTACGCGAGTGCCGTCCTCCCCTGATCCCCGCCGTCTCCGATTTTCGCCGTCTCTTCAACTTTTTCAGATTTCCCCTTGCTTTCCGCCCAATAAAAGCGATAAACTATTTGCTCACTTTTTTGAACACACCAGGAGTAGACAGAAATGGCAGCTAAACCCTTCCCGCTTGACCATGTGCGCAACTTCGGCATCATGGCCCACATCGATGGCGGCAAGACGACGACGTCCGAGCGCATCCTTTACTATTCGGGCAAGAACTACAAGATCGGCGAGGTGCACGAGGGCGCCGCGACGATGGACTTCATGGTGCAGGAGCAGGAGCGCGGCATTACGATCCAGTCCGCCGCCACGTGCGTGATGTGGGGCGCCTACCGCCTCTCCCTGATCGACACCCCCGGACACGTGGACTTCACGGCCGAGGTGGAGCGTTCGCTCCGCGTGCTGGACGGCGCGGTCGCCCTCTACTGCGCGGTCGGCGGCGTGCAGCCGCAGTCCGAGCAGGTGTGGCGCCAGAGCGAGAAGTACAAGGTGCCGAAGATCGCGTTCGTCAACAAGATGGACCGCGTGGGCGCGAACTTCTACGCCGTCATGGACCAGATGAAGAGCCAGCTCGGCGCGACGCCCGTGCCGATGGTGTTGCCGATCGGCGCCGGCGAGACGTTCAGCGGCATCGTCGACCTCATCTCGATGAAGGCCCTCCGCTACGACATGAAGACCCTCGGCAAGACGGTGACGGAGGAGGAGATCCCCGCCGACATGGTCGAGAAGGCGAAGGAGTACCGCCAGAAGATGGTCGAGAGCGCGGCCGAGCAGGACGACGCCCTCATGGAGAAGTTCTTCGCGGGCGAGGAGCTGACGGTCGATGAGATCAAGAAGGCCATCCGCAAGGGCTGCATCGCGCGCACGATCACGCCGGCGTTCTGCGGCAGCGCGTTCAAGGACAAGGGTGTGCAGCAGCTGCTGGACGGCGTGTGCGACTACCTGCCGTCCCCGCTCGACGCGGGCCCGGCGGTCTCCGCCGACGATCCGTCGCAGCGGCGCGAGCCGAGCGACAGCGAGCCGTTCTGCGGCCTCGCGTTCAAGATCATGAACGACCCGAAGTCCGGCGGCAAGATCACCTTCGTGCGCGTCTACTCGGGCACGCTCAAGCTCGGCGCCGAACTGCTCGACTCCACGATCAACCGCGAGCAGCGCATCTCCCGCCTCTTCCGCATGCACGCCGCCAAGCAGGAGCCCCTGGACGAGGCGCACGCCGGCGACATCGTGGCGTGCGTGGGCCTCACCGAGACGCGCACGGGCGACACGCTCTGCGACCCCGACCACCCGATCACGCTGGAGTCGATCGACTTCCCGGCGCCGGTGATTTCCGTCGCGGTGAAGCCGCAGTCCCGCCAGGACAACGAAAAGCTCGGCGTCGCGCTCCACGCGCTTGCGATGGAAGACCCGACCTTCGTCGTGACCTTCGACCAGGAGACCTCCGAGACGATCATCGCCGGCATGGGCGAACTCTACCTCGAAGTCATCGTGGACCGCCTCAAGCGCGAGTTCAACGTGGCGTGCGACGTGGGCGCCCCGCAGGTCGCCTACCGCGAAACGCTCACCCAGAAGGTCGAGAGCGAGTACAAGCACGTCAAGCAGTCCGGCGGCCGCGGCCAGTACGCCCACGTCTGCCTCCGCCTCGAACCGCAGGAACCCGGCAAGGAGTTCGAGTTCGTCAACGAGGTCAAGGGCGGCGTGATTCCGACGGAGTACATCCCGGCCGTCGAGAAGGGCGTCCGCAAGGCGCTTGAGGCGGGTCCGCTCGCGGGCTTCCCGGTCGTCAACTGCAAGGTGACGGTCTACTTCGGTTCCTACCACGAAGTCGACTCGAACGAATTCGCGTTCATCACCTGCGCGATGCAGTGCTTCAAGCAGGGCTTCCTCAAGGCGAAGCCGCAGCTGCTGGAACCGATGATGGACGTCGAGGTCGTGGTGCCCGAGCAGTACATGGGCGCGGCGAACGGCTCCATCAACCAGCGCCGTGGCCGCGTGGAGGGCATGGACGACCGTGGCGGCATGAAGAGCATCAAGGCGACCGTCCCGCTGGGCGAGATGTTCGGCTACTCGAACGCGATCCGCACGGTCACGCAGGGCCGTGGCACGTTCACGATGATCTTCAAGCAGTACGAGCCGGTTCCGGCCTCGATCGCGAAGACGGTCATCGAGAAGCGCATCAAGGAAGGCAAGGTCCGCCCGAGCGCCGAATAGCGTCCGCGCGGTCTCTCCCCGAGACAATGAGAAGCCGTCCTCCCCCGCCCTGCGGGCGAGGGCGGTTTTGTCGTTCCGAGCGCGGAGAGGAAAAAGGCATGAATCAGATTGTCAAGGCGTGCGTATTCTTTTTAGGTGTGTCGGCGTTGATTGCCCCGTTGGATGCCGCCGCTGGGAAGGAGACGTTCAAGGACACGTTTCCGTATGTGCTGTCCCGTCACTTCTCGCATGTTGAACGGCGTGGAGAGGCGGGGCTTGAAGTGACGTTGATGGAGACGCGATTCCGGTGGTCGATCTCCAATCGCGGGAATCGGAAGCTGTCCCGGGAGGCGGATTCCTGCGAGAAGGTTCGGCTGAAATCGGGGGACAACCTCTATTTCTACATACCCGGTTTTCCGGGCGGAATGTCCGTGGTGGTCACGAATGGGACTTGGAAATCCGAACGTGCCAGGGTCCCTGGGCGGTTTGCCGATTCCCGGCAATTGATTGTGTTTGACGATAGTGACTGTCGGAGTAGGGGGAAGGGGCGGGAGACGGCCCGAAACCATCGGCTGTTTATCTACGATGTTGCCAACGCGGAATTGTTTGACGTTGAGGCGAACGGCTTCGAACGGTTTGACTTGCCCTTTCAGGCCCTCTGGAAGAACAGGAGGGAGTATATGCGGCGGTTCTCCCGGAATCATTCCTCCTTTACATTGCTACGAGGGGCGAGGCGCATGTATTCAAAGGCCTGTGATTGCATGAAGACTGGAAAGGACAGGATTCCCCAGAGGGAAGGGGAACACTTGGTCTCGTGTTTCTCAGACGAGAACATTCCGTCCGTGGGGCGAATTGTGGGCTTGATGGAGATTGCCCGGAACGGGACGAACGTCATGGTGGTGGGAGTCGCCAAGATGTCAGCAACTGGATATGAGATGATGGCACGGTACGAGGGCGCAGGTTCTCCCGTGCTGGTGCGTTTCCGCCAAGGACGCAACGAGCCAAGAATCATCTGCGAATACGATTCGACGGGACAGGCAAGGAGATTTGTCCAGCTTGAGCGCACGCCGACGGACCCCTCGGCTTTGTACGTAGACGGAGATGAGGAGACGGGGATCAAGGTTGAGGACAAGGGGGCGTGCGACGCCTTTGCCCGAAGCGCGACCTTGCAGTTTTCCCTTTTGGAGGCTTCGTGGCACGATATGGAGAATGAGGTTCGCCCCTGATGAACCACAGAATCGTTTCGGATCGTCGTGCGCAGGGCCCGGTCGCAATAAGTTGCGACCCTCCCGGGAGGGTCGCGCTCCTGCACGACCGATGGCGGTATGTGCGGTGGCGGACGCGCGCAGCCGTGCGATTTCACGTCGGAACAGTTCCGACGGCGGGAGGGCCGCAACTTGTTGCGGCCGCGCTCTTTCTGCAATTCCACACATCTACACGGCTAAAATCGTCGGCTTTTAGATCGGGTGGCGAAATGGGATGATTTTTGCCGCAAAGATCACAAAGGGCGAAAAGGTTTTGTTTGTGTCCTTTGGGCCCATAATATTTGATTACCGAGGCGAAAACGCTTCTGCAAACTACGATCCCGGCCATATGAGATTTTATTACGCAGTGAAATCTCACGGATCGACATCTCCGCCAGTCCAGACGCCAGAGATGAGATTTTATTACGCACTGGAATCTCACGCCTTGTGCCCCATGTGCGCGGAGCCGGGGCTGTCTGTTTCCCGGTCCGCCGTGCCGTCTCGTCCGGCGGCGTGCCTGTGGGAACGGATGCAATGAATTGCGTATCTATCTGACTGGGCCGGGGGTGGCGCGGATCCTTCGCGTGCAGGGCCCGGTCGCAACAAGTTGCGACCCTCCCGCGCGACCGCCCGCTTGGAAAGGTTCCCCGTTGGGGAGGTTGTGGAGTCGCTGCACGGGAGGGGCGCAACTTGTTGCGACCGCGTACACGTGCCGCCCTTGTTCGTACGCGCGGCTCGTCCCGCCGGACAGGAGCGCGGCCCTCCTGAAACCTAAAAGCTGGAACCTAAAACCTCCCTTCCCCCCGAACGGGGCGGTTTTCTGCTATACTATCGCCATGATTCATTTTACGCCAACCCAGAAGAGGACCATTGCCGCCGGCGTGACGGTGTTGTCCTTCGCAATCGTGCTGGCTTTCGTGCTGCTCGTCGGCTGGGGCGTCCTGAAGTGCCTTTCGTTCGTGGCGCCGGCGCTTGTGCCCGTGATCATGGGCATCTTCCTCGCGCTCTTCTTCAAGCCCTACTACGAGGGCTTCCACCGGCTCGTCCACAACCCGACGCTGGCGCTTCTCCTGATGCTGGCGAGCATCCTGCTGCCGCTGGGCGTCATCAGCTGGTTCTGCGGGGCGTTCGTCGTGGACCAGCTCACGCACCTTGTCCATGCGGCGCCGACGGTTGCGGCGCGCCTGAGCGCGTGGTTGAACGTCCACTACCCGAACGCGCAGGCGCTGCTTGCGCAGCTCGGCGTCAAGCCCGACGACCTGCCGCTCATGTTCCTCACGGACCCCGCGAAGTTCTCGCAGACGCTCGTCGCGACGGTCGGCAACGAGTACGGAGCGGACGCGATGCGGGCCGGCGTCGGCTTCATCAAGTCCCTTTCGAGCATCGGCTCCGCCCTCCTGGCGCTCATCTTCTTCGTTTTCTTCCTCACGCGCCCGGCGATGACGGGGCGCGACTACGTGCGCGAGCTGCCGTTCCTCCGGGAGGGGACGCGCGGGTTCGTCGCCAAGCAGATCGACGCATTCCTCGACATCCTCGTGAACTTCTTCCAGCGGCAGGTGGTGATCTGCCTGATCGAGGGCGTCCTCTACGGACTCGGCTTCATGCTCGTGGGGCTGCCGTATGGCTTCGTGATCGGCTTTCTGCTGGGGGCGCTCAACCTCGTGCCGCTCTTCGGGACGGTGACGTGCCTGCCGCTCGCCCTGCCGATCGCCTACTTTGGCGACGGGGGAAGCGTGTTGCGGCTCGTCCTCGTGGTGGCGGTGTGGCTGACGGGGCAGGTCCTCGACGGCTATCTCATCACGCCGAAGATCCAGGGCGAGAAGACCGGTCTCGGCTACGCGGGCGTCATCTTCAGCTTCATCTTCTGGGGCGTCGTCTTCCATTCCCTGCTGGGGCTCCTCCTCGCCATTCCGCTCTCCGCGTTCTGCGTGGTCCTGTGGCGCGCGCTGAAGGAGACGTACATCCGGGAAGTCATCTAAGGGGTGAAACGCAAATGCTTCGCATACGCAGAATGGGTCGAAAAGGCATGTGGCTACGACGGCGACTGCGTCGCCTACGCCACAATGCCTTTTCGACCGGTTTTGCCTGTTATGGACCAAACGCCGCAAACTGGGCAATGACCGATTGTGGCGAAGGCCCCGTAGGGGCCGTTGTAGCCACATCGGTCATTGCCTGATTCCGCGTATCGCGACAGCGATCTGCGTTCAACGAAAAGTACAGAAAGTCAAAAGGTAGTAAAATGGGCGATTTCCATTATCCGATCGGCGGCAAGGGCAAGGACTTCAGGAGCGGCAAGCCGGCGTTCTTCAACAGGCACAAGAAGCGGCGGCATGGCGGCGGCGGACGCGGCCCGCGCCATCCCGGCCTCGCGGAACGCGACGACGCCGTGAAGGTGCCGCCGCTGCCGGAGACGCCTCCGCCCGCCGTCTACGAGGCGAACGTCTTCGGGAAGCTCGACCTCCGCCTCCAGCACGCGATCGGCGAGGTCGGCTACTCCGTCCCCACGCCCATCCAGGAGAAGGCGATCCCCTTCCTCCTCGAAGGACGCGACCTCATCGGCTGCGCGCAGACGGGGACGGGCAAGACGGCGGCGTTCATGCTGCCGATCCTGCACCGCCTCCTGCAGACGGCCGGCGCGCCGGAGGGTGCGGCGCCGCGTGGCGAGGCCGGGCATCCCCGCGCGCTCGTCCTCTCCCCCACGCGCGAGCTTGCCGCCCAGACGGCGGAGAACGTCGCGAAGTATTCGAAGTATGCGGGCCTCCCGTTCGCCGTCGTCTTCGGCGGCGTGTCGCAGTTCCCGCAGGTGAAGGCGCTCCAGAAGGGCGCCGAGACCGTGATCGCCACGCCGGGCCGTCTCATCGACCTGATGACGCAGGGCGTCGTCTTCCTCGACAAGGTGGAGATGTTCGTCCTCGACGAGGCGGACCGCATGCTCGACATGGGCTTCCTGCCGGACATCAAGCGCATCATCTCGAAGCTGCCGCCGAACAAGGTCGCCCCCGGCGCCACCGCGAACGGCGTCGCCGGCAAGCTGCGCCAGTCGCTCTTCTTCTCGGCGACGCTCTCGCCCGAGATCCTCAAGCTGGCGGGCGAACTCGTCCACGATCCCGTCCAGATCATGATCTCGCCCGAGACGCCCACCGTGGACCGCATCAACCAGAAGTGCATGTTCGTGGAGAAGGGCAGCAAGGACAGCCTCCTCATCCACCTCCTGCAGAACCATCCCGAGTGGAACCGCGTCATCGTCTTCGCGCGCACGCGCCACGGCGCGGACCGCGTGGAGAAGAAGCTGAAGCGCGAGGAGATCACCGTCGCGGCGATCCACTCCGACAAGACGCAGAACCAGCGCACGCGCGCGCTGAAGGCCTTCAAGGACGGGACGCTGCGCGTCCTCGTCGCGACGGACATCGCGAGCCGCGGCATCGACGTCCCCGACGTCGACCTCGTCGTCAACATGGAGCTGCCCGTCGAGACGGAAAGCTACGTCCACCGCATCGGCCGCACGGCGCGCGCCGGCGAGAGCGGCGTGGCGATCTCCTTCGTCGCCCCCGAGGAACGCGGGCTTCTCAAGGCCGTCGAGCGCTACATCCGCAAGTCGGTTCCCGTCGACCGCGACCAGCCGTTCCACTCCGAGGAAGCCGAGCGCAAGGCCGGCAAGCAGGACCAGGGCATGCCCCAGGCCCCCTGGATCCGGGGCGGTGCGCGCAACAAGAAGGGCCACGCCCGCCATCCGGGCGCGCGCTTCTGGGACCAGCCGAAGAAGGAGAAGAAGTTCGTCCATCCGGCAAACGCCAAGAAGGCGAAGCACAACCGCACGAACTACCAGGGCCGCCGCGAACCCGACTTCGGACAGAAGTGAGGGTTTTGTGCGAGAACCGTTCCCACGATGAAGACGAGGGCGCCACATCTTGTCCAGTATCAAGGATCCAAGCGCATTCTTGCGCCTTGGATCCTACAATACATGCCAAGGCGTTTTCGTCGCCTAGTCGAACCGTTCTCGGGTACGGCGGCCTTGACCATTGCGGCGGCCATGGAGAACCGTGCGGCTTCGTATCTGGTGAACGATCTGAATGCGCCCCTGGTCGGGTTGTTGACATGTGCGATTGAAACGCCGGACGTCTTGCTGGATTCCTATACGGAATTGTGGAACGCCCAATTTGACTTTCCCGACGGACATCTCGCCCACTTCTATGCCGTGCGGGATCGATTCAATGCCGGAGATCGATCCCCGGCGAACATGATGTACCTCCTGGCGCGTTGCGTCAAGGGCTCTGTGCGGTATGGTCGGAATGGTAATTTCAATCAGTCGCCCGACAAGCGGAGACATGGAACGTCACCGAAAACGCTTGCGAAGAATCTGCCGTCGTTATCGGCGCTCCTGAAGGGCCGGACGCAGTTTTCATCCCTGGACTACCGGGAGATCTTCCAGCAGGTTGTTCCCGGAGATGTTGTCTACATGGATCCGCCGTATCAGGGTGTCTCAACGGCACGGGATCAGCGTTATGTGGCGGGGCTGTCGTTCGATGAGTTCGCCCAGTCGCTCCATGAATTGAACCGTCGGGGCGTGGATTTCTTGATCAGCTACGACGGAACGTGTGGCGACAAGGGTTACGGCGTTGACCTGCCGGACGAACTGGGGTGCCGGAAGATTCTGCTGAATGCGGGATTGTCAAGTCAGGCTCTGTTGTTGGGGCGTCGCCAGATTACCTATGAAGCCCTCTATGTAAGTCGTGGCTTGTTGGATCGACATCAGTCGGACGGGGACGCGAATCTCCGGCAGGCGGAATTTGACTTTCAGCGGGTGGCATCGTGGTAGGCATCTCGAAGGACATTCTGGAACGGCTCAACGCGGTTACCGCAAAGCGTCCCCGTGCCGTCATTCAGCATATCCTCAAGCATGGGTCCGTTACGTCGGCTGAATTGACGGAATGCTATGGATATGAGCATCCTCCCCGTGCGGTGCGTGATGTGCGGGAACTGGGAATCCCGCTTGTGACGCGCCGGATCAAAACGGATGATGGCAAGCGCATTGCGGTCTACGAATTTGGCGACTTGTCCAAATGGGGGCGCGCTCCGAAGAAAACAAAGGGACGGACGGCGCTTACGCGCGCCTTGAAGTCGGCCCTGATCGAGAAATACGGGGCACGGTGTTCCATTTACCTGGAAGAGATGGAACCGGCGGAATTGCAGATCGACCATCGGATTCCATACGAAATCGGCGGTGAAGTCGATGTGGGGGAAATTGACTCCTTCATGTTGTTGAGTCCTTCGGCGAACCGGGCGAAGTCATGGGCGTGCGAGCATTGCGAGAATTGGACGCGGAAGGATCCGCTTTTCTGTGTCCGGTGCTTCTGGACCCATCCTGAGAACTACGGGCATATTGCCGGGAAGGAACGCCGCGTGATTTCCGTCATGTTCTCCGGGGATGAGGTTGCCGATTATGAAAAGCTCATGGAACAGGCCGGAGATGTCTCTGCGCAAACGCTGATCAAGCAGATTCTGCATGAGCGGCTAAAGTAGTGTTAATGACGAATACGACGAGGTGTGGATGAAGACATTGGTTCTTGCTCTTGCGTGTTGCTGCGCGGTGGCGCAGGGGGCCGTTCCGGACAAGCCGGGACAGCCGTGCCGGGAAGGTGAACGCCTCTACAACGGCATCGTGCTCCCGAAGGCGTGGCCGCCACGCGATGTGCCGCCGTCGGGACGGAGCGAGCTGTCCGTGCCGTATCTGGGTGCGGGGCGCCCCGCCGTCGCGTTCATCGACGTCGGCCGCCAGCTGTTCGTCGACGACTTCCTCGTCGAGAAGACCGACCTCGCGCGCGTCTACAACCACCCCGTCAAGTACGCGGGCAATCCCGTCCTCAGGCCCGAGAACGACTTCGAGCGGCATCGTCCCCAGAACGCCATCGCCCTTCCGAAGGGCGGCGGTCTCTGGTGGGATGCCGGGCGCGCGGTCTTCCGCCTCTGGTACGAGGCGGGCTGGTGCCACCGCATCTGCTACGCCGAATCGAAAGACGGCCTCCGGTGGGAGCGTCCCGCGCTCGACGTCGTCCCCGGCACGAACCGCCTCCTGCCGAACCAGGGCGTCGATTCCTGGAGCGTCGTCCCCGATTACGAGGCCGCCGACCCGTTGGAGCGGTGGAAGCTCTTCGTCATGCCGGGCGGCAACGACCGGCCGGGCTTCTGCTACACGAGCGCGGACGGCATCCACTGGACGAACAGGACGAAGACGGGCGACATCGGCGACCGCACGACGATGTTCTACAATCCGTTCCGGCGCAAGTGGGTGTTCTCCCTGCGCGGCGGCTGGAAGGACCGCGGCCGCGCGCGGCGCTACTGGGAGGGCGACGACTTCCTCGCGGACTGCGTGTGGGACTGGTACGACGAGAAATCGCCCCGCTGGGCGGTCCGCTGGCTGCGGGCCGACCTCCACGACGTGCAGACGGACCGTCCGATCGAGAACCGCGCCGCGCAGCTCTACTGCTTCGACGCCGTGGCCTACGAGTCCATCATGCTCGGCGGCTTCGAGATCCACTGGGGTCCCGAGAACGACATCTGCGAACGGCACGGCATGCCGAAGATCACCGAGATCCAGTTCGCCTACTCCCGCGACGGCTTCCACTGGTCGCGCCCAGACCGCCGCGCGGCGATCCGCGCGGAGCGGTGGGCGTCCGACAAGTGGGACCGTGGCTACGTGCAGCCGCTCTCGAACCTCTGCGTCATCCGCGACGAGAAGCTGTGGTTCTACTACGGCGCGTTCGGCGGCGACCCCATGCGCCTGCGCCGGAGCGGGACGGGATCGGGAACCGGCAACGGGAGCATGAACGGCATGTACGACAACGGCGCGATGGGGTGCGCCGTCCTGCGGCGCGACGGATTCGTCGGCCTGAAGGCGGAGACGGCGGGCGAGGTGCTGACGCGCCCCGTGCGCTTCAGCGGACGCCATCTCTTCGTGAACGTCGAGGCGCCGCAGGGCGCGCTCCGCGCGGAGGTGCTGGACGCGGCGGGCGCCGTCGTGCCGGGCTTCTCGTCGGATGCCTGCGTCGCGGTCTCGGGCGACACGACGAAGGCGCGCGTTTCCTGGAAGGGGAAGGCGGATCTTGCCGAGCTGCGCGGGAAGGACGTGCGTTTCCGTTTCACGTTGGAGAAGGGTACGTTCTATTCATTCTGGGTCAGCCGCTCTCCGTCGGGCACGTCGAACGGCTACCTCGCCGGCGGCGGCCCCGGCTACGCCGGTCTCGTCGATCGTTGATGGCCTTCTCCGCACACGACGTGATCGGGGCGTTCTGTATTCAGCAAGATGAATATTTCTGCATCTGCTATACTGGCGAACGGTTTTCTTAACGGGCAGTTTTCTCAAAGCGACAACAGGAGACGGACAATGGATGTGAAGTACAGGATATTCACCGACGTGAAGTGCAGGGTCTTCGCCCTCGTGGGGGTGTGTCTGGCGGGTGCGTTCGGCGCGACGACGGTCAGCCTGGACGGGGACTGGCGGCTCGACTACTTCCCGCAGCCGAACGACGGGGCGGTGCGCACGCTGCCGCTCGCGGCGGAGCTTGGCGCGAAGACCGTGAAGGCGACCGTGCCGGGGAACTGCGAGCTCGACCTCGTGAACGCGGGGCTTCTGCCGCCGATGGAGGTGGGGCTCAACGTCCTGAAGCTGCGGCCCTACGAGGCGTACCAGTGGCTCTACACGAAGACGTTCGAGGCGCCGGCGGTGGACGTGAAGGCGGGCTGCCGCGCGGTGCTCGTCTTCGGCGGCATCGACACGCTCGCGGACGTCTTCCTGAACGGCGAGAAGATCGGCGAGTCGGCGAACATGCTGATCGAGCGGCAGTTCGACGTGACGAAGAAGGTGCGGCCCGGCGAAAACACGGTGCAGGTGCTCCTGCGCCCCGTCCTCCTCGACGCGCAGCACGCCACCGTGGGGGACATGACGAGCGGGGCCGAGCCCGGGGCGGACCTGATCCGCTACCGCAAGGCCGCGCACATGGGCGGCTGGGACATCTTCCCGCGCGTCCTCGCGCAGGGGCTCTGGCGCAGCGTCCGCTTCGAGGTCGAGGATCCCGTGCGTCTGCGCGAGTGCGCGTGGATCGTCAAGGACCTGAACGTCAAGAACCGCTGGGCGCAGTTCATGTTCCGCTCGCGCGTGGAGGCGCCGTTCCCGGTGCTGGACAACGCCCGCCTGCGCTGCACGCTGTCGCGCAACGGCGCGGTGCGGGCCGCGTCGGAAACGCTCCTCTTCTCCTACCACCTGGTCGTCCAGTTCGGCATCGGCAACGTCGACCTCTGGTGGCCGCACGGCTTCGGCGAACCCGCCCTCTACGACGCCGTGGCCGAGATCGTCGACAAGGACGGCACCGTGCTCGCGCGCGACGCGCGGAAGGTCGGCATCCGCAAAATCGAGCTCGTGCGGGACGACGTGTACGGCCCCGACCGCCCCGGCCAGTTCCTGTTCAAGGTCAACGACGAGCCGTGCTACATCCGGGGTTCGAACTGGGTGCCCCTGGACGCCTTCCACGGGCGCGACATGCAGCACCTCGCGTCCACGCTCGACATGTGGAAGGACCTCAACTGCAACATGGTGCGCGTGTGGGGCGGCGGCGTGTACGAACCGGACGCCTTCTTCGACTGGTGCGACGCGAACGGCATGATGGTGTGGCAGGACTTCATGACCGGATGCGACGTCTTCCCGCAGGACGACGCCTACGCCCGGGCGACGCGCGAGGAGATCCTCGCGACGGTGATCCGCCACCGCAACCATCCGTCCATCGCCCTCTGGAGCGGCAACAACGAGAACGACGAGGCGTTCACCTGGCTCGTCGGCCCGAAGCTCGCCCGCGATCCGAACCTGGACCGCACGTCGCGCAGGACCATCCCCGACGTGCTCTTCGAGTACGACCTGACGCGCCCCTACCTGCCGTCCTCGCCGTACCGGTCGCCGGACGTGGTGGCGGGCCGGGCGAAGCCGAGCGAACTGCACCTCTGGGGCGCGCGCGCCGCCTACAAGGTGCCGTACTACACGAACAGCCCGGCGTGGTTCGCGAGCGAGATGGGCTACCACGGCTGCCCGAACCTCGCCTCCCTGAAGAAGATGATGACGCCCGGCTGCGTCTCGCCCTGGAAGGAGATCACGAACGGCGGCGCCGATCCGCGCAGGGACTTCCACTGGAACGACGAATGGCAGCTCAAGGCGTGCAACGCGGGCCTCGCGCCCGGCGTGCTGCGCCACGGCACGCGCAACAGCCTCATGACGAACCAGGCGAGGATCCTGTTCGGCGCCGTCGCGCAGGACGTGGAGGGCTTCGTGGAGCAGAGCCAGACCGTGCAGGCCGAGGCGATGAAGACCTTCTGCGAACTCTTCCGCAGCCGCAAGTTCACGCGCTTCAACGGCCTCATCTGGTGGAACGTGCGCGACGGCTGGCCGATCATCTCGGACGCCGTGGTCGACTACTACGGCGGGAAGAAGAAGGCCTACTTCGCCCTTAAGAACGCGCAGAAGGACCAGATGGTCTGCGTGGTCGACGACCGCACGGCCTGGGCCGTGAACGACGCCCGCCGCGCCGTGAAGGGCCGGGCGACCTTCACCGACAAGGCGACGGGGAGGGTGTTCCTCGAAAAGGCGTTCGAGATCCCCGCCAACGGCAAGCTCGCGCTCGGGACGGTTCCGTTCTCCGGGCAGGGCGTCGTGCTGATCGAGGCGACGCTCGACGGAAAACCGTTCCGCAACCACTTCCTCTACGGCGAGCCGCCGTTCAAATGGGCGGACGTCCGGGCCTGGCTGCCCGACTACGCCGCCGAGTGCGGCGAGTAGCGGAGATTATGGTATACTAGGGGCCGCTTTTCCAGGAGTACAGGACGATGGCAACACTTGATACGCTATGCGCGATTTCGCCGCTTGACGGCCGCTACGGGTCCAAGGTCGAGGACCTGCGGGACGTCTTTTCCGAATACGGTCTCGTGAAGCGGCGCGTGGCGGTGGAGTGCGCCTGGCTCGCGGCGCTCGCGGCGCATCCCGGCCTACCGGAGTGCCCGGCGCTCTCCGACGCGGAGGCGGCGCAGCTGCGGGCGATTGCGGAGCGGTTCTCGGTGGCGGACGCCCAGCGCGTGAAGGACATCGAGAAGACGACGAACCACGACGTCAAGGCCGTCGAGTACTTCATCAAGGAGAAGATCGCGGGGACGTCGCTCGCGGGCCGCTCCGAGTTCGTCCACTTCGCCTGCACGAGCGAGGACATCAACAACATGAGCCACGCGCTCATGCTCCGCGACGGCCTCGCCGTACTGCGCGCCGCGCAGAACGCGGTGACGGACAAGATCGCCGCGCTCGCGCATGCGTTCGCCGCCGTGCCCATGCTCGCGCACACGCACGGCCAGCCCGCCTCCCCCACGACGCTCGGCAAGGAGCTCGCGGTCGTCGCCGCCCGCCTCCGCCGCCAACAGGACGAGCTGGACCGCATCGTCCTCCCGGCGAAGATGAACGGCGCCGTCGGCAACTTCAACGCCCACCTCGCCGCCTATCCGGACGTGGACTGGGAGGCGCTTGCGCGCGGCGTCATCGAGGGCTTCGGCCTGCGGCAGAACCGCCTCACGATCCAGATCGAGCCGCACGACGGCATGGCGGAGCTCTTCGACGCGCTCCAGCGCTGGAACACGGTGCTGATCGACTTCGACCGCGACGTGTGGACGTACGTCTCGATGGGCTACTTCAAGCAGCGCACGGTGAAGGGCGAGATCGGCTCCTCGACGATGCCGCACAAGGTGAACCCCATCGACTTCGAGAACTCCGAGGGCAACCTGGGCCTCGCGAACGCGATGCTCGGCTTCCTCGCGCGCAAGCTGCCGATCAGCCGGATGCAGCGCGACCTGACCGATTCGACGGTGCTGCGGAACATGGGCGTGGGCTTCGGCTACGCGCTCGTCGCCGCGCAGTCGACGCTCAAGGGCCTCGGCAAGCTCGAACTGAACGCGGCGCGGCTCGCGGAGGACCTCGACCACAACTGGGAGGTGCTGGCGGAGCCGATCCAGACCGTCATGCGCAAGGTCGGCATGGCGAACCCCTACGAGCGGCTGAAGGAGCTGACGCGCGGACGCCGCGTGACGGCCGAGACCATGAAGGAGTTCGTCTCGGGCCTCGACTTGCCGGAGGCGGACAAGGCGCGCCTCCTGGAGATGACGCCGGCCTCCTACGTGGGCCTGGCGGAGAAGCTTGCAGAGCTTGTGTGAACAAACAAGGGCAACCACGGTTGCCGAAAAAAAAGAAGGAGAAACACAATGAAGAAGCTGATGATGGCCGCGATGGCGGCGTGCACGGCGGCGGTGCTGGTCTCGGGCTGCGCGAAGGAAGAGGCGGCTCCCGCCCCGGCGCCGGCCAAGGAGGGCGCCGTCCAGAAGGCGGCCCAGGACGTGAAGAAGGCCGGCGAAGCGGTCGCCCAGGAGACCAAGAAGGTCGCCGAGAAGGCCGCCGGCGAAGTCAAGAAGGCGGCGGGCGAGGTCAAGAAGGCCGTTGACGCCGCGAAGAAGTAATCGGGCAAAGGCCGGATTGCGAATGCGCGGACGGGGCTCGGTCCCCGTCCGCGTTTTTGTGTTATAATGGCCGCAATGGCTTCCAGTTATTCACAGCCCCTCCTCGACGAGATCAAGGCCCGGACCGATCTCGCCGATTTGATTTCGTCCTACGGCGTGCAGCTGCGCCGCAGCGGGGCCGACTACAAGGCCTGCTGCCCCTTCCACCACGAGAAGACGCCGAGCTTCATCATCCACCCGAACCAGGGCTACTACCACTGCTTCGGCTGCGGCGAGAAGGGGGACGCCTTCTCGTTCGTGATGAAGCAGGAGGGCATGTCGTTCGGCGAGGCCGTGCGCAAGCTCGCCCAGCAGTGCGGCGTGACGGTGGAGGAGAAGGCCGATCCCGACGCCGCGCGCCGCGCGCGCCTCTACGCGCTCCACGCCGCGCTGGCGGCCTTCTTCCGCCGCTGCCTGAAAAGCGCGCCCGAGGCGGAGCCGGCCCGCCGCTACCTCGCGACGCGCCGTCTGCCCGAGGACGCCCTTGAGAGGTTCTGCGTGGGCTACGCGCCGCGCGCCGCCGAGTCGATGCAGACGTGGGCGCGGAAGTACGGGTTCAGCGCGGACGAGATGGACGCGGCGGGCGTGCTCCTCAAGAGCAGGTACGCGAACGGCCGCCCCTACAACCGCTTCGGCGGGCGGCTCATGTTCACGATCTGCGATCGGCAGGGCCGCCCCGTCGCCTTTTCCGGCCGCATCCTCACGAACGAGAAGAAGGCCGCGAAGTACGTCAACTCGCCCGAAACTCTCATCTTCAAGAAGTCGAACGTCCTCTTCGGCCTCGACAAGGCGGCGCCGAACATCGTCAAGGCCCCCGGCCGCTGCGCGCTCGTCTGCGAGGGCCAGATCGACCTCATCCGTTGCCACGCCTGCGGCTTCACGAACGCGGTGGCCTCGCAGGGCACGGCGTTCACCGAGGAGCACGTGCGGATGGTCAAGAAGTGCGCGGACTCCGTGGTGCTCGTCTTCGACGCGGACGGCGCGGGGCGGAAGGCCGCGATCAAGACGGGGGGCGAATTCCTCGCGGCGGAGATCCCCGTGCGCGTCGCGACCCTGCCGCCGGGCGAGGACCCCGATTCCCTCCTGCGCGACCAGGGGCCGGACGCCTTTCGCGCGGTCCTCGAACGCGCCGAGTCGATCACGCACTTCCAGGTCCGCACCCTGCTCGCCGCCGAGACGCACCCCGACTCCATCGACGCCGTGTCGCGCGTCGGCCGCGCGGCGCTGGAGACGGTGGCGAAGTGCCCCTCGGCCCTCCTCCGCGCCTCGCTCCTCGGCGAGGCGGCGAAGCTCCTCGGCGTGCCCGTCTCCGCCCTGGAGGAGGATCTTTCGAAGGTTTCGACGGCCGCGCGCCGTCGCCCCGCCGCGTCCGCCGTCGCCGCCCCGCCGCCCGCGCGCCCCCAGACGAAGCCGACGGGGCCTGTCCCCACGTCCGGGGGGCCTGTGTCCACGCAAAAGGGGACAGTCCCCTCGGCGACGGTCCCCCAAGCGAGGGGGCCTGTCCCCGACGGGCGCCCCGAGGATTTCTACATCGATTCCGAGCCGCCCGACGACCTTGTGGACCTGCCGCCCGTCGTCGAACCGCCGCCGCCCCGCGAA
Organism: uncultured Kiritimatiellota bacterium; assembly: GCA_934667295.1. Lineage (GTDB taxonomy): Bacteria > Verrucomicrobiota > Kiritimatiellia > RFP12 > UBA1067 > RUG572. Next base: position 202 of record CAKULR010000001.1, on the reverse strand, counting down.
CTGGCCCTGTGCGAACTCCTCTTCGCGCACGAGCGTGACGCCGCGCTCGCCGCGCTCGTGGCGCAGTATGCACCGGACGCGGTTCTGTCGCACGCCTTCACGCGGGCGTTCGTCGCGGCGTGGCGCCGGGAGGCCGACGGGCCGGATACGGGCGACGACGCCTTCGCGCAGATGCGCGGCACGCTCGCCCTTGCGGCCTGTG